>JAEEQU010000105.1 GCA_016285415.1 Alphaproteobacteria bacterium
AAACCAGCGTTGTGTTGTGCGCCGGCCGCAGAACGTTTTGACAAATAACGTGCCGCAATCAACAAGAACCATTCCAACGACATCAACCCAAGACACGCAAATTTATATTCGCATGGTTCAACCCAACCCAAGACATACACCAATTGGGCGATGAAAGAAATATACAAGAGCCCAAATATACCACTAAAAAATACTTTTTTGATTTTTCCTAACATTTTATTTCCCCTTATTTGTTTTTACCATATAATGCCGGGTTTCTGGTGCCAGGCACCCGGTGGCCCCGCAAAAGCTAAAACGGATATAATCAACAATTGCCAATTACATCCAACCTAGATATTAGGCAGCCATTGCAAGACGAACATTATCGTTCGCATTCATTTTTTTATTGGTTTTTAACGACACCACGTCGGATTCAGCCATTTGTCTTTATTTCACCTGTCGAAACTAATACACCCCCATAATTTTTATTGGTGGAGGTGCCGGGTACCGCCCCCGGGTCCAAAGCGACTATTCCACAACGGGTTCAGAATCATCATCACTTTCGTGACAGTCAGATTATAATCTTTTATACTGGAAATTGCAAGTTTTTAAGTTATAATACCCACTATGAAGTTTTTGGACAAAGCGAAAATTTTTATCAAAGCGGGTGATGGTGGCAATGGTGCGGCCACTTTTCGTCGCGAGAAATATATTGAATTTGGTGGCCCCAATGGTGGTGATGGTGGTCGCGGTGGTGATGTTGTTTTCCGCGCGGTTCCAAATGTGAATACACTAATAGATTATCGTTATAAAATGCACTTTGCGGCGCAAAGGGGTGAAAATGGTATGGGCAAAATGCGTACCGGTGCGTCTGGTGAAACACTTGTATTGCCGGTGCCAACAGGAACGGTGATTTTATCCGAAAATGAAGAAATTGAATACGCCGATTTGAATACCGATGGTATGGAATATCTGGCGGCACGTGGGGGAAACGGCGGTTGGGGAAATTTGCACTTTAAAAGCCCGACAAATCGCGCCCCGCGTCAGGCAAATGATGGTCTGCCCGGGGAAGAAAGAACCGTTGTATTGCGTCTTAAACTGATTGCAGATATTGGTTTGGTTGGATTTCCAAACGCGGGAAAATCAACATTACTTTCGGCGGTTACCTCTGCGCGCCCAAAAATTGCAAATTATCCATTTACGACATTGAATCCACAACTTGGGGTTATGTACGCGCATAACCGCGAATTTGTCATGGTTGATTTGCCAGGGTTAATAGAGGGGGCCCATACAGGTGTTGGCCTTGGGGATCGGTTTTTGGGGCATGCCGAACGAACCAAGATGATATTGCATGTAATTGACGGAACCGAACCCGACTGGGCGGCGCGATATAAGGCAATTCGTCATGAAATGGACAGTTATGGTGGTGGGTTGCTTACCAAACCGGAAATGGTTGTCATAAACAAAATAGACGCAATCAGCGATGAAGATTTGGCAGAAAAAATGACGGCATTTAAAAAATCATTTGGTCGCAAAAAGAAACCACAGATTTTGACAATCAGTGCCGCCGGCCGCACAGGAGTAGAGGATTTAATTAAAGCAATAGAAAAACTATTCCTGGAGATTGAAAATGGCATCACAAAATAATTTGAATTTATCAGAAAGATTAAAAGCACTAAATATATCCCCAGAAGAATTTCAGGTATTACAGAGATTGGATATCACCATAGACGATATAGAAAAATTACATCAAACTGTTCTGTGGAAAGCAATCCAAGCAAAGTTGCAACGTCGCAAAGAAAATGCCCATGTATTGTATAATTTACTTATGGCAATCAAGGCCAATAAACAATCCCCGCACCCAGACGACAGAATAACAAATCCATCGGCAATTAGTACCGCAGGGCAAAGACCTTTATATACGGATGTTGCGGGAAAACGCGCCGCATATAATGCCGCGGTTGACAATAACGAAGTTGCATACATTGATTTTCAGAAATTTATACCGCTTGGGTCCTATGGCGCGG
>JAEEQU010000033.1 GCA_016285415.1 Alphaproteobacteria bacterium
GCATTAACGGCAGCAGAAAATTCTGCGGATCAAAAATTTGTATTAAAGTCGGTATTAGCTGATTATGACACATCTGCAGAAACGACCGCAAAGATTCAGGCAGCAACCTCTGGATTGGCAACACAATCAGCTCTTAACAATTATTATAACAAAACAGAAGTAGACAACAAGATTCTTGCGGGATCAAATGGTATGAGTGAAGAACAGGTTGAAAGCATGATTGGTACTGCCGTCAACAGTGCGATTGGCAATAATTACTATGACAAAGAAGAAACTGATACTTTGTTGGCAGCCAAAGCAGATGCATCAAGTGTTTACACAAAAACACAAGCGGATGCGACATTTGCAACCAAAATTGAAAATACGGCAAATTTAGAAGCTGCAAACTTATACACGGATAACAAGGTTACAGGTTTGGCAACACAGGATTTTGCAAGTGAACAAGCGACCGTCGCATTAAACAATGCGAAAATCTACACCAATGAACAACTTGCGAGCGTAACTATTCCAGAAATGCCAAGTTTAGAAAACTATTATGACAAAGATCATACTTACAGTCAGTCGGAAATCAATAGCGCAATAACCAGTGCAATCAGCAGCGCAACAAATAGTGCCAACAGCTATACAGATGGTAAAATTACTGGTTTGGCAACAGAAACATTTGCAAGTCAACAAGCGGCAAATGCATTAACGGCAGCAGAAAATTCTGCGGATCAAAAATTTGTATTAAAGTCGGTATTAGCTGATTATGACACTTCGGCACAGACGACCAACAAGATTCAGACCGCAACAGCAGGTCTGGCATCCGAAACATATGCGGACACAAAGGCAAACACAGCGTTTGAGGATGCAAAAGATTATGCGGATGAGAAATTTGCAACAAAGTCCGCTTTAAGCAGCAAGGCAGACGCGAGTGTAGTCAGTTCGTTAGCAAATGATGTTGAAACATTGCAGAGTGGCCTTCAGAATGTTTATACGAAGGCACAGGTAGACGATAAGTTTATTGCGGCATCAAGTGGTTTGGACGAAGAACAGGTTCAAGCAATGATAGGCAGTGCGGTTACCAATGCAATTGGTGATAATTATTATACCAAGACCGCGGCGGATGAAAAGTTTGCCACGATTACGACAACTAACTCGTTGTCTTCGCGTATAACTGCAAACACAAATGCGCTTGCCGATAAAGCAAATGCCGGTTCTGTGTACACCAAGACCGAAGTTGATACGAAGTTAAGTGGTAAATTGAACAGCAACGCATTGAACAGTTATTCAACAACAAGCCAAATGAATTCTGCTATTAGTAGCGCGACGGCAACCCTGGCGTCCAAGAGTGAGGTAGAAGAATTATCCCGCACTGTAAGCAGTGGTTTGAACGATCGCCCGACAACAGAGCAAACCTTGGCGATGGTTAATGGTGCACAGATGTGTGGTGGTACAATAAGAGCAACCACGGAGGAGTCGGAAACAGACACAAGAATTAATGTGTATTGTGATGAATAACAAAACCCAATAAGAAAATAAAAAATTAATAAAAAAGGAATAAACTATGACAAAAAATAAATTATTTGGATTAGCTGGAATATCTTTAACTTGTTTTATGCTTGTTGGGGCGAACGTTGCCAACGCAGAATCAAGATTGCTATACAGTTATGTAATTCCAAAGGTTCCAGGTACGCCTGGTGAATCTTGCACCGTCAATGCAACACGTGATAATACCAATAAACTGGTAAGAATTAGCACACGCTGCGGTGATAACGATGCAGAGACCGTGGTGGTCAATGATGGTGCCGATGGCGCCGATGCCGAGGTAAATTACGATACATTAAGTACCGCGATGGAATCAAAGAATTTCGCAAAGAAAACCGATATTCCAGATGTTTCTGGTTTCCAAACAGCGCAGGCTGTAAAGAATTCAATTGCTGAAGAAGTAACCAGTGCAAAATTGGAAGCAACACTTGGCAATACATATTTAAAGGAAGTTCCAAGTACTTATGCTACAAAAACGGATGTTCAGAACGCAACTACTAAAACAGCATTGACAACAACGTTGGGTGATGCATATCTGACGGAAGTTCCAAGTACTTATGCTACAAAAACGGATGTTCAGAACGCAACTACTAAAACAGCGTTAACAACAACGTTGGGTAATGCATACGCAACATCAAGTGATGTGAATACAGCCGTTCAAAACGCAACTACTAAAACAGCGTTAACAACAACGTTGGGTAATACATACGCAACATCAAGTGATGTGAATACGGCTGTTCAGAACGCAACTACTAAAACAGCATTGACAACAACGTTGGGTGACGCATATCTGACGGAAGTTCCAAGTACTTATGCTACAAAAACGGATGTTCAGAACGCAACCACTAAAACAGCATTGACAACAACGTTGGGTGACGCATATCTGACGGAAGTTCCAAGTACTTATGCCACAAAAACGGATGTTCAGAACGCAACCACTAAAACAGCCTTAACAACAACGTTGGGTAATGCATACGCAACATCAAGTGATGTGAATACGGCTGTTCAAAACGCGACAACAAAGAGTGCGTTGACTGAAAAGTTAGGAAACGCTTATGCAACATCAAGTGATTTAAGCGCATATGCTTTGGCGACTGATATTCCAGACACAAAAGATTTTGTGACATCTGGTGATTTGGAAAGGGCTGTTTCTGATAAAGCCGACAGAAGCGATTTAAACAGCTATGCTTTGGCGGCGAATGTTCCATCCAGAGCAGATGTTACAGGTTGGGCAGAAAGCGCAGCCGCCGATGCAATTGCCAACGATAACACAGTGGTAAAATCAACAAATCTTTCATCGTTGATTGCCACAGCGTTGCAAGAAGCTGCCTCTACCTGTTCAACAACAGGGAAAGAAACAGCATGCACATCGCCACTAGCGCGAGCATTCCAAGATCTTAGCAGTGCGGCCGGTACTTCGTCAGAAGAAGCAGCCAATTAAAGTTGTTGTGTTGGGTATAGAAAAAATGGTATACTAAGGCCAAGAAGGAATAAAAACTATACAAAAGTGTAAGAGGAGATAAGACATGTTTTGTAAGAAAATAATGGTTAGTTTGATTAGCATGACCGCTGTGTGTGGCATGGGAATCGCGGCCCCAAGTGTGCGCGCAACAACGACCAGTCCCAGTACAGTGGATACAACTGTGCGTGCAGGAACTTTACGCGTTCCCATGGCAAGATCAACAACCACGACATCGGGGGCAACATCAGTTAAAAACGATACCACAGGTTCAAGTCCGCGTATGGCATATATTTCGGGTACAGGCATTGGTAAACTTAGTACTAGATTGCAACAACCTGCCCCAGCATCTGCATCTGCGTTAAGCGAATTGGAAAGAAAAGTTCGCGAATTGACAGATTATGTCGCAAATGTTCCAGAAACAGCAACAGAGGCAAAATCAACAGCAGAAGCAAATGCTACAGAAATTACTACGTTGCGTTCAGAACTTGGTGGAAAACTTGATGCCGAAGATTTTGCGGAACAGTTTGATACACGTGCAACTGAAAAATCTTTGATTGATTCTGATACGGTTAACTCTGTTTATGCAACCAAGGAAGAATTGTCCAGTGTCCCAACGTCACGTGCCTTTACTGAATTGACAGGGCGTGTGGATGACGCGGCGGCAGATATCATAACATTAAACACAGAATTAGGTCGGAAATTGGATAAAGATACCGCCGATTACAGTTATGCATCTCTCGCAGCATTACAGGGTGTTAAGAATACCGCAGATGCAGCCGTCACGCCGACAATGTTGAATACCACATTGGCGGAATATGCAAAGACAGAAGATCTGGAAAACATCCCCTCCTCTGAAGCGTTTACCAGTTTGTCTGGACGTGTTGGATCGGCAGAAACGAATATCGCCACATTGCAATCAAACCTTGCAGGCAAGGCAAATGCAGGTGATTCATATACCAAAAGCGAATCGGATGCACAATTACAAGCGGCAAAAACTAGTGCGGTTAGTGACGCAAAGGCGTATGCAGATGAAAAATTCAATAATATTGAAATCCCAGATGTAGATTTGTCTGACTATTACAAATCAGCACAGGTTGACACATTGTTGGCAAATAAAGCCGCAGCGAGTGATGTGGCCACGTTATCAAACAAAATTAACGATGCGACGACTGGGCTTGATACAAAATTAAGCACAACAGATGCTGCTAATACATATGCGTTGAAATCGGCGTTAAATGGATTGGCAACCGAAGGGTATGTAACAAACAAAATCAACGACATAGCCATTCCAGATGTGTCTGAATTGACCGGTCGTGTTGATACCGCAGAAACGAATATCGCCACATTGCAATCTACGGCATCTGGTCATACAACTGCGATAAGTGATATTAACACGGCATTGACAAACAAACTTGATATAGATACCGCAGCAAACACCTATGCAACCCAGTCAGCATTAAATGACAAAGCAGATGCAGGGGATTTAACAACATTGTCAAACAAAGTTAATGATGCGACAACTGGACTTGCGGCAACATACGCGTTGGCCAGCAGTAAGTTGGATTCTGAAACCGCGGATGCGACCTATGCAGCCAAGACAGCATTAAACGACAAAGCGGACGCAAGTGTTGTTACCGCGTTATCGGGTCGTGTTGATACCGCAGAAGGCAATATCACAGATTTACAATCTACGACATCGGGTCATACAACTGCGATAAGTGATATTAACACTGCTTTAACAAATAAACTTGATACAGATACCGCGGCAAACACATATGCGTTAAAGTCAGCGTTAAATGATTTGGCATCAACAGAGTATGTTGATAACAAAGTTTCTGACAAGGTAACCACGACGCAGTTAAACAATGTGTTGGCTGATTACGACACGTCTGCACAAACAACCGCAAAGATCCAAACGGCAACCGCAGGTTTGGCAACAACAGGTTATGTTGATGAACAGATCAGCAACATTGATATTCCAGACCCTGACCTGTCTGAATATTACAAATCACAACAGGTTGATACGTTGTTGGCGGGTAAGTTAGACAATGATGCGTTGGATGATTACGACACATCTGCACAAACAACCGCAAAGATTCAAACGGCAACTGCGGGTTTGGCAACAACTGGTTATGTTGATAATAAAGTTTCAGATAAAGTAACCACGACACAGTTGAACACTGCATTGTCTGACAAAGTAACAACAAATCAGTTTAACACAGCATTGAATGCGAAACTTGATACAGATACCGCGGCCGCAACCTATGCAACCAAGACGGCATTGCAAGAAGTTCAAGCGACCGCAGAAGCGGCAGTTACGCCACTTGGGTTAAGCGACACATTGTCAGATTACGCGACCAAGGAATATGCCGCAAGTTTGGCACCGGATGTTGAATTGGATTACGACAGTAATACAAACGCGTTGGTATATAGAAACAACCCAACTGATGAATGGCGTTCTATCCCGATTTCTGGGTTACAGGGTAATACACCGTTACTGGAGGCAAATGATGCACGCCAGGCGATTCGTGTCAGTTACGATAATGGTCAAACCTATACCACATTAATTCCGTATGAAACACTAAAGGGACCAAAGGGTGACAAGGGTGATCCAGGATGCGACAGTTTTGAATTGGAAACGGAAGAAACAGAAACCGGCAGTAAAGTAAATCTTATCTGCGTAACAAACGATTAAAACAAAAAAACAAAGATAAACAAAAAACAAACACAAAAGGAAAAAAAATGAAAACAAATGTATTACTTTCTTCAATAGTAAGTGTGATTGCAGCGGTTACAGTTATAGGTACAGCCGAAGCTAGCAGAACCCTGGTTGGTTCTTGGGATGTAACCCCAAAACCCGCACCAACGGTTTCGTTCAAAGTAGCAAATGGTTATGTTCAATCCGAAGTTGATGGCGTTTCTAACAACGTTGTTGCACTTAGTGCTATAACAGGTCCACAAGGTCCACAGGGAGAAAAAGGTGAAACTGGTGCACAAGGTCCCCAAGGTGAGAAAGGTGCGACTGGTGCACAAGGTCCAAAAGGTGATACTGGTGCAACAGGGCCACAAGGTCCACAAGGTGCAACTGGTACATCTGGTGTAGATGCATGTCCAGCACCAAAGGTAGAAACCACCACAAAGAGCAATGGTTGTTTCAATGTGAAAGCCACACCTTATACACGTAACTCTAGTGGTACTTGTGTTCTGAATACCTCAGCGGCAGAATCAAAACAGGTATGTGATGGTGCACAAGGTATCCAGGGTATCCAAGGTCCACAAGGTGAGAAAGGTGATAAAGGTGATACTGGGGCGACTGGTGCAACTGGTGCGGCCGGTCATTCTCCAGAGGTTGCCTTTAGCATATCAGGTGGTTATATGAAAGTAACTGTTGATGGTACTACGTCAAATCTTGTTAACATGGACACATTAAAGGGTGCAACTGGTGCGACAGGAGCCACCGGTGCAACTGGGGCAACGGGTGCACAAGGGCCAAAGGGTGATACACCTGTTCTTACCGTTAGCAATGGTTATATCAAAGCCGATGGTGTGAACTTGGTTTCCTTGGATACGATTACTGGTCCACAAGGTCCAACTGGTGCTACCGGTGCTACTGGAGCAACCGGTGCTCAAGGTCCAAAGGGTGAAACCGGTGAAAAAGGTGAAAAAGGTGAAACTGGTGCAACTGGCCCACGTGGTTACGTATTTACCCCATCTGTTAGCAGCGCAGGCGTTATCTCTTGGAGTAATAACGGCGGTCTTTCCAATCCGGGCTCCGTTAATATCAAGGGTCCAGCAGGTGCCGATGGTAAAAATGGAATCAACGGAACCGATGGACTCACTTATACTCCAAGTGTGAATTCGTCTGGTGTATTAAGTTGGACCGCAAATGGCGGCACACCGACTACGGCTAACTTTGCCACCATCATGTCTAACCAAGGGTTCGTCAACGAAAACAACCTTGGGACATGTACCAGTTCGGGTCGCTGTTCGTCAACGTTTATGAATACATTGATACAACAGTTGACTAACTCTGGTGTGTTTAGTTGTAGTAGCAGTAGTAGCAGTGGCAGTGAAAGCGGTGCCAGCGGAAAAGGAGAACAATAATATACTGTTATCCTAAACGAATATGCCGGTCAAACGACCGGCATTTCTTTATAATAATTTTTTTATTTATGCCCTATTCCGCGGTTGTTGCCGCAAATGTTTTTAGCATTTCCATTATTGCCGCACGTTGTTTATCACTGGACAATTTCCAATACAACCGTATTAATTCCAAACTTTCCGTACGAACCAATGGATCGTCATCACTTGATTGGTGTGCGCGCATTGAACGTGTTGCCTTGGTTTCGTCTGGCATATTTCCCGGCAATCCAACAAAGAAAAACGATACTGGTGTCTGCAATGCCAGTCCTATCTCAAATAAACGCGATGCAGATATACGATTATCCGCGTTTTCATATTTTTGAACCTGCTGAAATGTGACACCGCATTCACGTGCCAAATCTTTTAATGACAATCCCATCATGGTGCGCCGTAATTGCAAACGACGACCAATGTGTTGATCTATTGCATTTGATGAAACTGCTTTGCCTGCCATAAATTTCCCCTTTGTCCAAAGGACACCTGTCCTATAACAATTTTATACTATTTTTCTTTTTGCTTTGCAATTAAAAAAGGCGTATGATATTGTTTGTGAAAAAGATAGTTATCAAAATGGAGAAAAAGATGGGAAAACCAGTTGTTTTATGTATTCTGGATGGTGTGGGTGTTCGCGAAGGTCGCGCACATAATGCGGTTAAATTGGCAAAAATGCCATTTTTTAATAAACTGATTAAACAATATCCAAATTCATTGCTACGTGCCAGTGGCACCGCAGTTGGTTTGCCAGGGAATCTTATGGGAAATTCCGAGGTTGGTCATATCTGTATCGGCGCAGGTCGTGTCGTTATGCAATATCTGTTGCGATTTGCACGTGAAAATTGGGCCAAGAATAAACCTTTAAATGATTTCATTGCGTCTGTAAAGCGTGATGGTGGAATTGTTCATATCGCGGGTCTGATGTCTGACGGGCGGGTTCATTCCGATGTGCGTGATGAAATGAAAATTGCAAAGTATGTTTTGGATGCGGGTCTGCGTGTTTGTATTCACTTTATTGGCGATGGTCGTGATACACCGCCAAAGTCCGCAATGAAGTATGTACGCACAATTAAACGGATACTGGCCCCATATTTTGCCGATGGGCGTGCGTTTTTTGGAACATTGTCTGGACGTTATTATACGATGGATCGCAACAAGAATATGGATCGCACAGAATTGGCGTTTAATGCGTTGGCGCATGCAAAATCTGAACGGACGGCCAATACGATTGAAGATGCAATCAAAGAATCTTATGCGAACGGTGAAACTGATGAATTCTTTAAGCCGATTGTGATAAAACCAACCCCAATTACAAAACGCGATGGTTTTATATTTGGGAACTATCGCAGCGATCGCGCACGTCAGATTGTACGTGCTATGTTGGATACAGGTGTGCATATGTTGTGCTTCTCACAATATGGCGAAGGTTTAAATGAGCATTGCCCTGCACTGTTGTCAGATATTCCGGTTAAAAATACATTAGGGGATGTTATTGCAGCGGCCGGACTTTCCCAGTTACGCATTGCCGAAACCGAAAAATATAATCATGTAACCTATTTCATGGATGCGGAACGTACAATAGATTTTGATGGTGAAGAAAAGGTCCTGATAGATTCACCCGATGTCGCAACATTTGATATGAAACCAGAAATGTCCGCAAATGAAATTACGGCGGCATTATTACCACGGCTTGCAAAATTTGATGTGGTTTTAATGAACTTTGCCAATGGCGATATGGTTGGACACACCGGAAATGAATCTGCGGCAATTCGTGCCATGGAGTGTTTGGACAATCAATTAAAACAAATTGTGCCAGCGGTATTGAAACTGGGTGGCCAAATGTTAATTATCGCCGATCATGGAAACGCGGAAACTATGTGGGATGATAAAAATAATACCCCATGGACCGCGCACACCAATAACAAAGTTCGCGCAATCTTGGTATCAAAACCGGCGCACAAAAAGATTAAAAATGGTGGGCTTGCCGATGTGGCACCGACACTGCTTAAATTACTTGGGGTAAAACAGCCAAAAGATATGACGGGAAAGTCGCTAGTGTAAGTGGTTAGTAAAAATCCCGCAAACGCGGGATTTTTTTATATTGTTTTGCTGTGATGTTTTTTTACAAATTGCGATATCATGTTTTCAATTGTCAAATTGCGGATAACCTTGGCACCCAAGAAATCCCCAGTAGACAATAATTCTTGGCCTTCTTTGATATTTTCGAATTGATCATCGTCACTATCAACCCATATTGTGTGCAAACCTAATCGTGCACCAAATACACGTAGCACTTTTCTCTTCTTGGATGATCCAAAAACATCTTCTATTTCCATAGAATTTACAAGCACCGTATCATATGACTTATCGTGTACCGGCTTTTTTATCTGTTTTTTATCCTTGCTGTCATAGAACACGATATCGCCAACGGCAAATTCAGCGCCAATTGCATAAACACTATTATCAGTAGGAATCTGATACTTATGTTTCTGCTTTACCTTAAAAACAGGCGCATAATTCTTATCATACACCGGCGACAATGTAAATATATCATTGGCACCCTGAAGTACATAATCCATAATAACACAATACATAATTATATCCTTTTGTTTTATTTACGCTTTACCAAAAAATCTCTGCGCATATCATCAATGGTTTTGTTGGACAGTATTTTATAGGCGATTTCCCGCAGGTTGCGATCAAAATATTGTTCTATCAGCAATTTGTCACCTGCTTCTATTTGAAACTCTGGGCTATATTCATCGGCCATACAACTAATCATACCAAACTTTTTACTGTTTACCACCATGTGCTTTTGCATGTCACAATCCAAGTTTGTTGGTGTTATTCCCAATACAATCGCTTTATCGCAATCGCCAAAATTACTTTTGGACTTTTCACGCACTGGATTTGGAAAGTACGCTGTCTTGCGCTTGGTTGTTATATTATATATTGGGCGAAATGTTGGTATACCCACTATTTCGGGACGCGTATATTCATCATCTTCATCATCATCGTCATAATCGTCGTAATAATCTTCTTCATCTTCATCCGTGTCCATGTACGAAGTATCATAGGTGCGCTGAATCACAAGTTGATTACCACGTTTGACTTTAAATGGGGCCTCTTTTGCATCCATCAGAAAAGAAAATTCGCCAAAGCGACGTCCAAAGAAATGCCACCGTTTAACCCCGGGGGTAAACGCATTTAGCGTAACACACTCTACGGTTGCAATATCAATATTGCGATATCTGTAATATTCTTGCAGTGGGGTCAATTCTTCGTTTGTACAGGTCCCCATATCAAGATTTTGTTTGGAATAGATTTTCTCGCACCACATCTCATAGTCACCTTCGCCAGCGCCGTATGTATCTATGGGTACGATGGTATAGTTAAAACTGCCAGGGGCATTTTTTACGGGAATTTTCTTGGTAATAATCCATTTATCTTTGAACATCGTGCGGGAATTATGGCAAT
>JAEEQU010000034.1 GCA_016285415.1 Alphaproteobacteria bacterium
ATATTATAAAAATCCAAGAAGATATTACCGCCATTGCCGCAGAAACCGGTCAACCAACCGCCGAATATAAAAAAGTGGTTGAATTGGTGCGTCGTGGCCAAACCGAAGCCGCCCGTGCCAAACGTGAAATGATAGAAGCCAATTTACGTTTGGTTATAAAATTTGCCAAAAAACACAGCAATCGTGGTTTGGGGTTGGATTTTTCTGATTTGGTGCAAGACGGTAATATCGGTTTGATGAAGGCAGTGGATAAATTTGACTATCGTTTGGGTAATAAATTTTCAACCTATGCAACCAATTGGATTCAACAGGGTATTTCCCGCAGTATTGCTGACCAAGCGCGAACAATTCGTATCCCTGTGCATATGATTGATAATATTCACAAGATTCAACGTGCATCGCGCCAATTTATGCATAAATATGGCCGTAATCCGACCGCCGAAGAATTGTCCAAGATTATTTACTTGCCGGTGGACAAGATACACAAGGCTATGAAGGTTAATCTGAAACCAATTTCTTTGGAAGCCCCAGTAGGCACCGAAGATGATAGTTCGCGTATGGAAATCATTGCGGATGAAACAGCCAAGAATCCGTTTACATCGGCGGCACAAAAGAATCTGCGTACGATTATGACTCAGATTTTATCAGAATTGGATCCAAAAGAAGAAACCGTCCTGCGTCAGCGTTTTGGTATGAGTACGAACAAGACCAGCACACTGGAAGACGTTGGTAAATACATCGGGGTTACACGTGAACGTATCCGCCAAATTGAACAAAAGGCGTTAAACAAACTAAAACATCCGACGCGTGCACGTAAACTTCGCAGCTTTTTGGAAGATTAATTACAGGAGGGGCGTTTTCAACGTCCCTTTTTCTTAAACAACTAACCAAACGAGTCGCACATGGAAAAATATACAATTTTATTTTTAACTGGGGCCTCTGGGGCAGGGAAAACAAGATTTGTCGCAGATAGAATACCAGCAGGTTTATTTTATAATCTGCGTTCCGCTACGACCCGCAAAATGCGCGAGGATGAATCCGAAGGTAAACCATACTTCTTTCGTAATGAAGAATATTTTGAAACGGCGCCACTTGCCACGCACCTGTGGGTGAACGAAGCGTTTTGGGAGCCGGGAAAAGAAAAATGGAAATATGGTGTTCCAGAATTTGAAATTATGGATCATTTGGGTTGCAATTTTATCTATGATGTAATTGAACCAAAATATGTGCGTCAAATGTGGGATTGGTTTGTGAAAAATAAATTGGATAACGAATATTCTTATAAAATAGCATGGTTTATTCCGCCGGCAAATAGCAAGGATACAATTAAAAAGCGTGCGAATATGCAGGATGATGAAAAAGTTCGTGGTATAAACACATGTAATATAGAAGATTTCTTGGATGTTGGTATGCGCCCAGATTATATCTTGCGGCCAATAAAAACCGAAACCGCACCAAGTTTTATAGACCCCTTGTTAATACGGTTTATAGATGTGCTTTACGACGATATGATGCTTCGCCGACCAAAGCCACAAGAGATTCCGCGTACTAAATAGAGATTTAATTTCCTTGGGGGATATATAAACGGGGATAAATATCCCCGTTTTATGTTATTGAGCGTCTATTTGTCCGGCATGATATATATCATTACCGTTTTTGACATTAAGACTGCCCGTGCCGCCAATCCCATTTTCCAATGGGATATAACAAGTTGTGTTATCCTTTTTTACGCATAGTGTGTGTGTTGTCACGCGTTCCGCGAACAACGGAATAGACGTCCCATTACTGGCCTTTAATTCACTGGCAAAAGAACACAAATCGGGGCATTCACCATTATACGAGTGGTCACATGCCGCCGCGTCTGGTTTACAGGCAACACGCGGTGTTGCATTTGCCCCACTGGTTCCAGGTTTCCACATGTCTTCGTATCCTGTGGTTACCTGTGTTGTTCCTTGGGGACATGTTGTTGCCAATTTGGTATCATTTTTGAAAATATCTTGCATATTTGTTGTTGATATATTATTTATTCCGTTAAACAAATTATATGGTATATATCCATCCAAATTCGTACATCCATAAAACATACCACTGAACATACGGGTTCTGGCGTTTCCATGAATTCCATTAAACAATTCTGGGGGTAACGGCCCTTTTAAATTTGTTGCATTGTAAAATGCCTGATAAAACAACGGTTGATCCGTTTTACTGGTTCCATCATTTAGGGTTGGAAATAATGCGCCCAAACTTCCTGATATACCGTACAAATATTCTGGTGTAGCGTAACCACCATAGATACTTATACAGGCATTTGAATAACTGGAATCTTTACTGGGGTACGCAGAAAAATCACCGCTTAATCGGATGGTGTATGTATCTTGGGTGTCATAAAATTTACGAGTGAGAGACATTCGGTTATTAAGATTATTTTGTCCCAAGGTTTTTGTTTCGGTATATCCATCCCCCCAATCAATATATAATGTTCCTTTGGCAGAAACATAGAAAGTAAAATCGTCGCCATTTGATGGAAACCCGCCGACCGTCATTGAAAACTGTGCTGGAACACAATTACCATTTGAAAGAGTTATTTCATCACTTGTGCATGCAAACGCTGGGGCTGCGTTTAGGCAACCAAAAAAAACGATGCAAATAACAATCTGCACACGTAAAAAACGCACAAAATTCAACATAATATAAATTTTTGAGTTTTCTTTCCTTTCCTTATATAAAAATCGTAGCAAAAATACAGCAAACGCCGCAAGTGTAAAAAACAGAAAAACAGTAAATTTTTATTGTATTTGTGGTGCCAATGCAGAATAAATTATTCCCAAATCTGTTTTTAACAATGCCACCGCCAGTTTATCCGGTGTATCGGTTTGCTTTGCGGCCGCCATAATCTTATCAAATGCGCGAACAAATTGTGTCGCCTGGGAATTAAATACAGAATCAGATTTTATCAATTCGCGAACTTGCTTCTTATCCATTGCGCGAACCATTTTTACCATCCATTTTGCAAATATGGTCTTGTCGCCGTCGTGATATTTCTTCCATACCACATCAGGTATATTTGAACCCATTGCGCGTGTTAAATCCAATGTCTGTTCATACAGTTTATCAAATTCGCGCGTGGATTGGGCAAGGAAATCGCGACTGCTGGCGCGTGGCGCAGTGCTTGGGGTGGTGCCAATTGCATCCATTGGTGCCGCCGCACGTGCAACCATCATTTGTTTATTTAATGTCTGCATGGTTTCAACGGCCTTGGCATAATCGGCCATCAAATCTATCATTTGTTGACGTGATTGTCCGGCAAGATTATCTAACTTTGCCGCAGATTCAGACACAGATGCAGATGATTCTTCAACCGTTGCGCGTATGCTCGCAATTTTGTCATCCAATTCTGACACAATTTTTGCCAATGATGTTCCGGCATCGCCTGATGTTTTTACCAAATCGGGCAGGGCAACATAATATTTTTCAATAAGTTCAGACAACGGCTTTAATTGCGCGGTTGTATCGGTTGACATTTTAATCAACCCTTCGGATTGTCCGGCAAGTTGCGTATGTGCCGTATTCATTTCAATCAGTGTTTCACGTACACCGGTTGCCATTGCCTTGACAGATTCAGAAAACGCATTTGCCGATGTCTTGGTGTCTTGTAATGTTGCATCTGCAACCCCAGAAACCGTCTTTAATTCAGAAACCACATCGGTTGCAAATTCTTTAATTTCATCTTCAAAATGATTTGTTAATCCGGATAGTTCGCTGGATATACCGCGTACTGCACTTTCTGTTTCGGTTGCACTGGTTATAACCGCTTCAACCGCATCAGTTAATTTGCGCACCTGGTTTTCAACCGCAGATTCTGTAATTAACACTTGGGCGCTTAACAAATTAACAGTATTGGTAAGGGTTGTTGTCTGGGAATTTAACTGTTTCTTGCTTTGTTTATCAAATGAATCAAGTTTTGTAAGGTATGTGCTGATGGTCTTGTTATTGTCTTTTAAAACATCTTCGTAATTTGATGCGGTTCCCTTCATTTCGGCAAAACCATCGGTTGCACTCTTGGACAGATTAGTAATTTTTTCTTGGATATTTTCTGATTCGCCGACCATTTTTTCAAAATGTTCGGTATTATTATCAATAGATTTCTGCAATGTATCGCTAAGTTTTTCGCTGGTTTCCGTCCATTTTTCAATACTTGTATCTATTTGGGTTATTTTGTTGGTGGATTCGGTTGTGGTGTTGGTTATATGGGTCAATGTGTTTTCAACGGTTGATGCAAAGCGATCTGTCGCATTCGCAACATCGTTCCAACTATCTGAATTTACCACATCACGCAACCCCGATACAGTGTTATCTATGCGCCCAGACATTTGTGCAATACGCGTAACCGCATCATTGGCAATGTTTACAAGTTCTTCGTTTTGCGCACCTAATTTTTGACGCAATTCATCGGCTGCAACAATCTGTGCGCGCAATGTTTCATGCATATTTTTAAAACATGTGGATATTTTGCCAATTTCATCGGCCATAATTGTTTGTAATACGCGGGACGCATCCTGAATTTTCGCACGATTCGGGTCGGTTATAATAGATATCATAGATTCCATAACGCGTTGTGATTTGCGCGATATAAAGTACAACACAATCAGCATAATAAATAAAACCGCGCCAATTCCTGCGGAAATAATAAACCAAGTATTGTTGAAATCCATTGTTGTATGCCCCCCAATAAAAGTTGAAGATATATCTCTTGAAGTCCTGATGCCTTTATACTAAACTTTATTGAATAAAGCAAGGACATAAATGATAAAAAAAGCACCGATTTCCGAAGAACAAGAAGTGGCCGCCGAACCAACAAATAATGTATGGGTTCAGGCCAACGCAGGAACCGGAAAAACAAGTGTTCTGACCGAAAGATTATTGCGAATTTTATTCCGAAGTGGTGATTCTGTGGGCGGTATTTTATGTCTGACATATACAAATGCGGCGGCGGGTGAAATGCGCAACCGTATTTTAAAATCTTTGCGTGAATGGGCAATGGCAACAGATGAAGATTTGCGGGAACTGTTGCATGGTATAACAACAAATGCCATTGCAACCGATGATGATATTAAGCATGCACGCAGTATATTTTTTAAATATATTGATAACCCAGAAATATTAAAGATAAAAACTATACACGGTTTTTGTGAAGAAATTTTACATCGCTTTCCAACCGAAGCAGGTATATCACCATCGTGGTCATTGATATCTGATGCACCACAAAAAGTTATGTTGCATGATGCATTGGAACGCGTTGTTAATTCTGTTACGATGGATGAAAATACAGTGAACGCATTTGAGCATATTATTGGGGTCGTATCAGAGTATAAATTTGATGATTTATTAGAAAATGTTGAACAGCAATACAAGAACTTTTTCTGCGCAGATAATTTTGTTAACTACCGTAATTATTTTATTGATACGATTAAGAAAAAATTAAATTTATCCCAAGAAAAAAAGTGGTTTTTTGACCCAATGTCAATAAAAATGCTGCTTTCACAATGTAATTGCGTAAAAAAGCCAACCGGCAGATTAAAGGAACTTATTAACTATCTTGAACAATATTCTGAAAATACAGCAGATTTCCAAAAATATAAAAGTTGCTATCTTTTTAATAACGGCAAGGTAAAAACGGGTTTAAACTATGAATTTTTATTTGACGAGATAAAACGTGTTTTGGAATACAATAATTACATTGTGAACAAGAAAATTTATGACGATACAATTGCGCTTTTTGATCTGTCGGCGGCATTTGCAAAATCATATCAGGAATTAAAACAATCACGAAATGTTCTTGATTTTGAAGATTTGATTTTATACACTCATCGTTTGTTTTCAAATTCGGAAACTATGGGTTGGGTATTGTCGCAAATGGATACATCTTTGTCACATATCCTTGTTGACGAAGCGCAAGATACCGGCCCAATGCAATGGGAGGTATTTCACATGTTGGTGGGGGATTTCTTGGTTGATGGGGACCAAGGAAATTTGCCACGTTCATTGTTTGTGGTTGGTGATACAAAACAATCTATATATGGATTCCAAGGTGCAGATCCGGCGGCATTTGCACAGAGTCGCAGTAAAATCGCATCATATATTAAAAACAACGCGCGCCAGATTGGTGAACCGGCGTTAACCCAGAATTTCCGGTCGGTTAAGCCGATTTTGGATACGGTTGATATGTTCTTTGGTGATGCAACGGTTATTGCCAAGACCGGATTTCAAAATAATTCGCATAAATGTTTTCGTGCCAATGATGCCGGATGCGTAGAATTATATAAAGTTGTATCTTCGTATGATCAAGATACCAAAATTGTTCGGCGCCAATATATATGCGACATTGCCGATAAAATAGAAAATATGATTAAATCTGGTCAGCATACGCCTGGGGATATTATGATATTGGTTCAACGGCGTAACCAGATGGTTTCTGCGCTGTCCAACGAATTAAAACATCGCGGCATCGCTGTCGCCGGCAGTGATCGTATCGTGTTGCCTGAATTTCCTGTTATCAAAGATTTAATGAATTTGGTGCGGTTCTGTATAAACAACAACGATGATTATAGTTTGGGTTGTGTATTAAAAAGCCCGATATTCGCCATGGATGATGCGGCGGTATATAATATTTGTGCGGCGCGCAACGATGAAAATAAACGGCGCAGGGCCACAGATAAAAACGCGTCATGTGCCACGCTTTTTGAATTTATTAAGATTATGCATCCTGATATTTATGGTGTATTAAGTGATTTTATAGAAAAATGTGCGATATCTGGCCCGTATACATTTTTTACCTATGTCTTAGATAATTATGATGTTCGTGAGAATATGATTGCGGCATTGGGGGTGCAAATCATAGACCCACTAGAAGAATTTTTAACAATGTGTCTTGCATATGAAAGAACACAAACCGGGACATTACGACACTTTTTAAAGTGGTTTATCACCAGTGCCAGTGAAATAAAGCGTGATATGGATTCTGGGGATGGTGTGCGTATAGTTACAGTTCATGGTAGCAAGGGTTTACAATCGCCGGTGGTATTCCTTATGGATACGACCGTTGCACCCAAGACCGAGAATTTTTATAGCATAGTAAACGATGATGAAATGCACGATAAATACCATGTGTGGTTATGGACACCGCATAAACCCGATGAAATAAGCGCAGAATTTGGTGAATTTAAATCTGCAACTGAACGTAAGTCAACCGAAGAAAGTTTTCGTCTGTTATATGTTGCAATGACGCGTGCATGCGATGAATTATATATTTATGGTTTTACAACCAATAAATCTGCGCCCGAATTATCTTGGCATAATATGTTGTGGCAGACGTTAAGCGCGCATTGTGGCGTGGGCGAAGATGCCAATAAAATAAGGATATCTAATTATGACGAATAAACTGAACGCGTTAATGAATGATAAATTACATCAAGATTATGCCATTGAATCTGGGGTGGCAATGCATGTGCGTATGCAGAATATATTCTTTGATGAAAATGGTGGCGCATCGGGGGACACCGATATAATTGCCAAGATATCAAATAACAAAGAATTGGTTGAATATATGGGGCCATTATCCAAAACAGAAGTTCCAATTGCGGGATATATTGGGGGTAAATTTGTTTCTTGTCGTGTGGATAGATTATACCTAAATGAAAAAACAAAGCAGATAGTAGTTATTGATTATAAGACAGATACAGATAAAGAACGTTTTCGCCATAAATATATTGACCAATTAACCGAGTATTATAAATTACTGTGTGATGCATATCCGGAATTTAATGTACGCGGATTTATACTGTGGACCAATGATTTTACACTGGAAAATGTAATATAAAAGGTTATATAATACCGACATGTTAACGGACCTGCACATTTCAAACGTTGTTTTAATAGATAAACTAAATCTTGAATTTGGTTCTGGGCTTAATATTCTGACGGGGGAAACGGGGGCCGGTAAGAGTATATTATTGGATGCGTTGTCATTGGCATTGGGCGGACGCGGTGATACAGGGCTTATTCGTAATGGGACGGATACCGCAATGGTCAGTGCGGAATTTGATGTATTAAATGACGCGGTTAAGGGAATATTACAAGAATCTGGTATAGATGCGGACGGTGATACATTGGTATTGCGTCGGACATTGGGAACAGATGGCAAAAGCCGCGCATGGATAAATGATACACCAGTGTCCGTTAAGACACTAAAGGCCGTTGGTGATGAATTGGTAGAGGTTCATGGTCAATTCGCCAATCATGCATTGTTAAATCCCGCAATGCACAGAATCGCGCTGGATGATTTCGCCGTTAAAAATATTTCGGGGATGTCGGCGGCATTAAATGATGTTCGTGCTGCGTATACCAAATATAATTCTGCATTAAATAAACTGCACGAGATAGAAGAATTTTTGGCAAAATCTGCGATGGAACAAGAATTTCTGGAACATAATGTTTCGGAACTGCGTGCGTTAAATGTACAACCTGGTGAAGAAGAAGATTTATCAAATCGGCGCACAGATATTATAAATGCACAAAAAAACACCGCAATTTTAAATGATGCAATTGCTGCGATGGGGCGGGGTGGTGATACACTGGACGCGCAAATATTCGCGGTCGCACATATTTTGGAACGCATAAAAACAGAACCAAATCCATATGCCGAACAAATAGATGCGTTGTATAATGCCGCCGAAATGGTTGCAAATGTTGCAGGGCAAATTGCACCTGATGATATAGATACGGATACTGTTGATTCCATAGAAGAACGATTGTTCGCGATACGGGCGGCGGCGCGAAAACATCACGTAGGTGCCGATGAATTACCGAATAAATTGGCAGAAATGGAATCAGAATTAAACACAATTAATAATTCTGATATGGAATTAAAGAAATTGAAGTCAGATGTTGCAAATTCAAAGCAAGAATATGATGAACTGGCCAAGAAATTATCAAAAATGCGCAGAACGGCGGCTGGCGAATTACGAACACAAATTTTGCGTGAATTGCCCGATTTAAAATTGGCCAATGCGGATTTTAATGTTGATATAGAAGAAACAGTGCCAACGGCATCGGGCTATGACAATATTGTGTTTATGATAAAGACAAATCCAGGCATGCCGTTTGCGCCACTGCACAAATCTGCGTCTGGGGGTGAATTGGCACGATTAATGTTGGCATTGCGTGTTGTGTTGGCGGGTGAAAATGCCGCGCATACCTTCATTTTTGACGAGGTTGATACCGGAATCAGTGGTGCCACCGCCAGTGCCGTTGGAAATCGCCTTAATCGTCTTGCCGCTGGGTCGCAAGCGTTGGTGATAACTCATTCGGCTCAGGTTGCTGGCTATGGTGACAGGCACTTTAAAATTGAAAAGATGTCCAATGACAAAACCACAACGACCAATGTGCATGAAATTACAGGTGATGATAGATTAAATGAAATTGCGCGTATAATTAGCGGTGCAAAAATAACACCTGAATCATTGGCTACTGCAAAAACATTGATAAAGGGGTAATTATGAAAAGCAAATACGTTTTTGCAATTGGGTTAAGTTTACTGCTTGTGAATGCGGGGTGTGGTGGTGACAAAGGACGTTCTACGTTGCGAAAAAAATTAAATAACGAATACGAAAACGCTATTCAAAAATATCAAGAAACGGTTCAAGATTCCGTCTTGAATAATGCTATTTATGAAAAAACAGCATATGTTTATTAGTTAAAACACCGCCAAATCGGCGGTGTTTTTATTTGCAAAAATTACATTGTAATGCCTTGCTAATGATGGCATCTTGTATCGCAAGTATCCTTTGTGCCGCCGGTCTATGCTTTTTTGCGTCCGTACGCACAATGCATTTGATTTTACTTTGTTGCGGTAATTCAATAACATACTGAACAATCCCTGGCAACCATGTAAGTACGGAAAAATCCATCAAAGAATTAAAACTAGAATCGCGTACAGAATAGGTTGGGTCAATATTATTAAAAAGTTCGCCATACGATAAATATGCAACATCTATATCGTTACGTCCAAGTATATCATAAATTTGTTTTTCTGCTTTTGCTGTTAATCGTGCCATATTTCTTGCCTCTTTTTATAGGATAGTAAATCATTGTATTGTAATGTCAATTATAAATTTCCAACGCCATCAGCGAATTCAATACTTGTGATTTTGCCAATATCTTCGGCAGACGAAATAATGGTGTTATTTGCCCCACGTGCAATTGCATATCCACGATTTAATACATTTTTATAACTCAAAGAATTCAGCATTTTGCCCGCATATTCCACACCACGCGACAGTTCCGCCATCTTATTGCTTAGAATATTCGGCATTTTGGACACAATTTCCATTTTATGATGTGCGTCGGCCATTTTTGCATTTATGATAATTCCCAGTGTTCGCGTTATATCATCAACGCGTTGTGCCTGTTCCATAACCATTTGTCGTGGACTTTTGATAGTTATGTTTTTAATC
>JAEEQU010000035.1 GCA_016285415.1 Alphaproteobacteria bacterium
AGCAAGTTGGCAAGGGGGATGACAACGTTTAAGAAAGAAATGAAAAAGAGTGATACCAAAGACGCAAAAAAGAACGTTGATACAGCGCCGAAAAAACAGACAAAGGCGCGTACCAAAAAGGTAGCCAAGAAATAAAAAAGAAGGCGATTTTAAATCGCCTTCTTTTTTTATACAATAACAAATTATTCTTTCTTTTCGTGTTCTTCTTGTTCTTCTATGGTCATTGTGGCAAGTGGTCGTGCCAACATGCGTGCCAAACCGATTTCATCACCAGATATCACACTGTACCCATATGTGCCGTTTTCAATACGATCCAATGCACTGTTTATTTTGGCAAGCAAATTATTTGCACGCTCTGCGGTACGTAATGTCATGGTGTTTTCTTGTTCAGATATGGCGATGTCTAAATCGTCCCCTGTTATATTTGCGTTTGTTTTGTTGGCATTGCTGATGTAATTTAATGCGGACGCATTTTGTTGCAAAATCTCTTCCTTTTGCGCTGTCAACAAATGATAAAAATACGCCAAATGTTCTGGACACATATATGGTTCAGATTTTTTCGGGACATATTTTGGTGCCAGTACAATATTCTTATAATTTTTCTTTGCCATTTTTAGGATCCTTTTAGTTCCATAATCCAATCTGTTAATGTATCTTGGTCCATAAGACCACTGCGTGCTTCAACTAATTCGCCATTTTTAAATGCTAATACACATGGTATACCGCGAATGCCGAATTTTGCAGGAGTTTTATTATTTGTATCACTGACTTCAAATTTAACAAAGTTTACATCAGGGATGGCGTCGGATGTTGCCTCAAAAATTGGGCCAAACATACGGCATGGACCACACCATGGTGCCCAAAAGTCAACCAGAGTCAATGCACCGCCTGTCATACTGGCGAAGTTTTCATCTGTTGCGTGTTGTATTGCCATATTTTTTCTCCTTTGGTGTTGATATTTCAGACAAGTGTATTATAATCTGAATAAAAAGCAAGAGAAAACGTAAAATGAATAAAATCATATACTTAGACGCCGCGGCGAGTGCATTAAAGCCAAAATCTGTTATAGATGCAGAGGTGGATTTCTTGCAAAATTCTTACGCGAATTCTGGACGTGGTATTTGCGCGCGCAGTGTCGCGGTTGATGATATGGTTATGCAAACGCGTAATAAAGTTGCAAAATTCATAAATGCAGATGCGAACCAAATAGTCTTTACATCGGGGGCAACAGACGGATTAAACCGTATAGCAAATATTCTGACTAATCAAGATGGATATTCAAATTCATCGGTGGTTGCAGTTTCTGATTTGGATCATCATTCGGCACGGTTGCCGTGGGTTGAATTATTGCACCGTGGAAAAATATCGCAAATTCAGGTATGTGATTTAGATGAAAATTTTGATATAAAAACAGATGCGATTCCAAAAGCGGATATTCTGGTTATTACCGCCATGTCCAATGTATTGGGGTGTGCACAAGATGTTGAAAAGATAACTGCCGCGGCACGAAATAAAAATCCCAATGTGATAACTATTGTTGATGCATCACAATATGTGGTTCATAACAAGATAGATGTAAAGAAATGGAATTGTGATTTTCTGGTTTTTTCTGGTCACAAGATTGGTGCCGATACCGGAATCGGAATTTTATATATTCGGGATTCGGAAAAATATAGCGTTGATAAATTTGGTGGCGGAATGGTCACAACAGTTATTGGTAATGATATGATTTTAGAATCTGTACCAACCAAGTGGGAGGCCGGAACATTACCATTAACACAAATTGCGGGGTTAAATGTTGCGATTAAAGAATTGGAAAAAAATCGGCCTGATTTGAATCTGATTAAATATGCGTATGATGAATTATCACAAATAGAAAAAATTAAAATTATCACATTGCGTGATTCTGCAATTTTAAGTTTCGTTGTAGATGATATGCATCCATTAGATGTTGGCGCAATGTTGGGTGCACATAACATATGTGTGCGTGTTGGAAATATGTGTGCATCGTGGATTCATAAACGCATTGGTGTTCATGGGACAATTCGTATATCGGTTGGTTCGTGGAATACAATGGATGAAATAGAGCAGGTAATAGAAGTTATTAAAAATATTGTGAAATAAAATGGCGTTTACAAAAGAAGATATTATTGGCGCATTGAAAACTATATTTGACCCAGAAATTCCAGTGAATATTTGGGATATGGGTTTAATATATGATATAGATATTTCAGAAAAACTTGTGCGTATAGAAATGACGTTTACCAGTCCGACATGTCCGATGATGGAAGAACTGTTGGCTCAGGTCAAAGACGCGGTATCAAAAATTGTTGCACCAATTCCGGTTAAGGTTGATTTGGTTTGGGAACCAGCATGGGATTTATCGCGTATGTCTGATGCCGCAAAAATAGAATTAGATTTAACAAACAGTGGTTGGTAATTATGAATTTTGAACAAATAAAAAAATTATTAGAAATGATAGATGACCCTGTCGCACGGTTAGAGGCGGTAATGGATATTGGCAAGGGGTTATCGGCGGTCCCAGATGATGCCGAATGTCATGAAATTTTGGGGTGCACATCGTTTGTTCAAATATGTCGGCGTGAAAATAATTTCTTTGGTGTTGCCGATTCGGCAATTGTTCGTGGAATTGTTGCGATAATATTGTCTATGGTGGATGGACATTCGCCAGATGAAATACGTCAAATGGATTTGGAAAAAATGTTTACTGATTTAAAAATAAATATTGGCGCGGCGCGGTTGAACGGTGTTGCGTCTATGATAAAATTTTTAAAGAATCTGTAAATATTATTAAATTTGTGAATTGTATCTATTGTGATATAATAAGAAGTAGGATTTTATTCGGGGGCAATAATGAACGAAGACGAAAAAATGTTCCATATTGGGATTGTGATGCTGGTTGTGATGTCTATATTGACGGTCGCGTTGCAGGTTTGTTATCGTGTCCAAAACGATGTTCGCAGAAATGTACGTCAGAAAATTGTTCAGACCCAGCAAGATATTGCGGTTGCCCAGGCGAATTTTGCAGCGTATGTTCGACCAGAAATATTGCAAAATTCGGTTAAAAAAGATACCCCAAATGCCGAAGGAATAAGTTTTCATAAATCGGTTGAAATTCAAAATTTACCTGATAGGATAGAAACCAGGTAACATGTTTGAAGTAGGAAAGGACATCTTGAAACACGAATATTCTGCTGGTGGCGCAAATACCAAGTGTGGTAAGCGCCTGCGTTGGATTCATATTATTTTCTGTGCATGTTTTGTCGTATTTGCCGGATACACGGTGGCATATGTTATCCAGGGAACAACCCGTGTGCGGCCGTCTGATGGCGGTGCGGCATGGATGGTAAAACGTGCCGATATTGTTGATAGAAATGGTGATATTTTGGCCAAGAACGTTATGTCGGGACATATAACATTGCGACCACAATTGGTTAAGGATCGTGATGCGGTGGCGCAGTTGGTGCATGAAATATTACCGTATGAATATTCTGTGCAAGATGTTTTACAAATATTAAATTCTTCGCGTCGTTTTGTTTATATTAAAAAATATGTTAGTGATGCTCAGCGTAAACGCGTGCTTAGCGAGAATTTACCAGGGTTAGATATAGAATCTGTTCAGGCAAGAAAGTATCCAAAACGTCGTTTGTTTTCGCATGTGGTTGGGTTTGTTGGAAATGACGGTAATGGGTTAGAAGGCGCAGAAAGAATCTATGATGATTATTTGCATGATAACAGTGAACCATTACAATTATCATTGGATGCCCGTATTCAATCTGTGTTTTATGAACAACTGTCGGCGGCTATGCAGCGGTATCAGGCCAAGAATGCGATGGGTATGTTGATGAATTCGCGGACTGGTGAAATGATTGCGATGGTATCTTTACCGGATTTTGATCCAGAAAATGTTGGGTTTGATCCGGCATCAAATCGTTTGTTTAAACCGATGCGTGCGACATTTGAAATGGGTTCCATTTTTAAAGTATTTAATACTGCGATGGCAATGGAAAATGGAATCAGTAAAGAATATTATGTCAAAGAACCATTTAAAATTCGTGATAAATTCGGGCGTGTTGCGGCCACAATTAGCGATATCAGAAGTTTCCGTCCACCACGTCCCAATCTGTCGGTGGAAGAAATTATGTTGCGTTCATGTAATGTGGGCAGTGCGCAAATCGCGTTGGATTTGCCAGACGGAACCCAGCCAGAATTTTTCCATCGTATCCATTTGGACGAGGCATTAAATCTTGAATTTGGAAAAACAGAAAAACCATTAACACCACGTAAATGGGGGCCAGTTGAACGTGCAACGGTTTCATTTGGTCACGGTATTTCGGTAACACCGATGCACTTGTTCTTGGCGGTAAATTCAATGACAAATGGTGGTATGTATATTTATCCGACGATTCAGAAAAAATCATTTGGGCCACTGCGTGGGGAACGTGTTTTATCAGATGACATATCATCGCGTCTGCGTGGGATAATGTTCCGTATCGCCGAAGAAACCAGTGGTCAAAAGGCACGTATTGAAGGTATTCAAATTGGTGGGAAAACGGCAACCGCTGAAAAACGTGTAAATGGCAAGATAGATAAATTTAAAAATTTGACCGCATTTGTTGGTATATTTCCTGTTTCTGCGCCCCAGTACACAATTATGGTTATCTTGGATGAACCAAAGGGTACAACCGAGACATCTGGATGGCGTACGGCGGCATGGAATGCGGTGCCAACAACTGGAAAAATTTTGGATAGTATCCTGCCGTTGCTATTTGAATAAATTTATATTATAATTACCCTGACAATAAAAAAAGAGTATTAAGTTGAGAACGATAGTAGACAAATCCGTGCTGGGACATGCATGGATTATGGCAGATGGCGATAATGCGCCACTTGTCACCGAAGATGATTTGGTCAGGAACATTTTAATTGGACGTGGAATGACCCCCGATGAAATTCCAGGGTTTCTGAATCCATCCGTCAAAGATTATATGCCAGATCCATTTGTTTTACGTGATTGCGAAACGGCGATAAAGGTAATTGCCGATTCAATTTATGCAAATGAAAAGATTGCTGTGTATGGTGATTATGATGTGGATGGTATTACCGCAACGGCGATTTTTGTAAAATATCTGCGGTTAATAGGTGCAGATGTAGTTTGGCACTTGCCAACGCGTGAAGGCGAAGGGTACGGATTAAACAAAGAGGCAATTGAAAATTTATACAACGCAGGTGTACGGCTGTTGATAACTGTGGATTGCGGAATAAGTGGTGTTAACGAAGTCGCCTATGCAAAATCATTGGGCATGCGCGTTGTTATAACCGACCATCATTCACCAGATAGTATCATGCCTGATGCGGATGCGGTCATAAATCCAAAACGTGCGGATGATGATTCGGGTATGGATTATTTGGCTGGGGTTGGTGTGGCGTTTTTGGTGTTGGTTGCATTAAATCGTGAATTAAAAAATTCTGGGCGGTCAGAACTTGTTGAAAAAATAAAGTTTGTGAATTTATTGAACTTTTTGGATTGTGTCGCGCTTGGAACAATCTGTGATACGATGTCACTTGTTAAATTAAATCGTGCATTTGTTTCAACGGGGTTAAAGGTTCTGAATCTGCGTCAGAATTTGGGATTGCGCACATTGATGCAGATTGCCCGCGTAGACAAGGTTTCGGTGTATACGGCGGGATTTGTGTTGGGACCGCGTCTTAACGCCGCGGGTCGTATAGATTCGGCATCACCAGCATTGGATTTGTTGTTAACAGATAATCCGATTATGGCAATTGATTTGGCAACGAAACTTGACCAGATGAATCAAGAACGCATAAATATTCAAAATGCGATTATGTTGCAAGCGACCGAAATGGCCGAAGAATGTTGCCGGTCGGGGCGGTGCAGTTTATTTGTGTGCGGAAATAATTGGCATGGCGGGGTTATGGGAATAATCGCGGGGCGTCTAAAAGATAAATATAATTTGCCGACATGTGTTGCAACGCGCAGCGACGATGTTATAAATGGGTCTGGTCGTTCAATTCCGGGAATTAATTTGGGTGCAATTATACATGATGCATTATCCCAAGGTATCGTTAGCGAAGGTGGTGGACACGCGGCGGCCGCAGGATTTTCGTTGTCAACGGCGAAAGAAAAAGATTTCTGTGAATTTTTGGAAAACGCGGTTAGAAATCAGTTAAATGGGGTTATGCCTGCGGCTGATATCGTGGTAGAGGCAGAGATGGATGCCGCCGGTGCAACAATGCAATTGGTTCATAAATTGGATCAAATGGAACCTTTTGGGCAATCTAATCCTGAACCAGTATTTGTGTTGCGTGGCGCGGTTTTAGACTTTGCAACCCCGATGGGCCATAATGGAACACACCTGCGTGGTGCATTCCGGACGTCTGCGGGGACACGTCTTGACTTTGTTGGGTTTAATTTGGTCGGGACACCGGTTGGTGATTTTTTACTGGACGATGCCAACATAAATACTAAAATTATGGTATTAGGGCGGCTAAAGGAAAATGATTACAATGGTCGCAGAAGCGTTCAACTGGTATTGGAAGATATCGCAAGATGATAACAAAAGAACAGATAAAAATTTTTAACGACAAAATATCCAAGGCACAATCCATTGTGCTGTGTGCGCATAAAAATCCGGATGGTGATGCGGTTGGTTCTGTGCTGGCGTTGGCGCGTTTGATTGAATTGAATTACGATAAAGAAGTTATATGTATGTATGACGGAAATGTTCCAGATAATTTGGACAATGTGCCATTGCGCCGTCATCTGAATTATTATACGCATGTTGATGAAAATATTTCCGTTGATGTTGCAATTGTTATGGATTATGGCATTAAACGTAATATTGGTGGACCGCAAAAATTTTTAGATAAGGCCAAATTTGTTATAGAAATTGACCATCACAAAAATGATGACAAGGTTGGTAATTTATGCATAGACGATGAAAACGCGGCGGCCACTGGGGAAATTATATATGAACTGATGCGGGCGGCCAAGTGGAATTCTGATGCCATGGTTTGGGGCGCGTTGATGACGGCAATAGTAACTGATACCGGATTATTTAAATATATTACGCGTGGTGATGTATTGCGCATCGTGGCCGATTTGGTGGATCGTGGTATTAATATTCAACAGATCATAAATGATTTGGCCAATAAACCGCGCAAGACGGTTTTAACAGAATCTTTGTCCGCGGGTAATGCAGAATTCTTTTATAAAAATAAATTGGCAATAGCAATTATTGATAATAAGCAATACAAGAATCTTGATGGTCGTGGTGAAACAGTTTTGAATTTGTTGGGACAAATTCATGGCCTTGATTATATTGCGTTGTTGAAAGAACAAAAACCAAATCAAATAGGTGTGTCTTTGCGTGGTCGGTTTAAACCGGTTGAACAGATTGCAGTGGCGCTTGGGGGTGGGGGACATGAATTTGCCGCGGGCGCAGTTGTAAAGGATACACTGGAAAATGTAAAAAATCGCATTTTGGAGTTATTTAAAGGGGTTATAAAATGAAGAAAATATTTGTTGCAATAGTTTCCGTTTTTATGACGTTCGGTGCATTTGCCGAAACTGATAAAGCGTGGGTGGCATCTGCGGAAAAATATCTTAATTCTATAACTGGATTAACGGGGGATTTTGTTCAAACGAACAAGGGTAAAAAAGAGAAGGGCACATTTTCAATGTTGCGCCCAGGACGTGTGCGTTTGGATTACAAAAATATGCCAATACAGTTAATGGCGGATGGTGCAGATTTATATTTCTATGATAAATCATTGGATCAAATTACAACTGTTCCGCTAACCAGTACGCCCGCAGGTATATTGGTGCGGAAAAAGATAGATTTGCAAAATGCCGATATAAATGTTGTGGATACGGCGGTCGGTAAAACAACGTTTGCGTTAAAGATGAATTTGCGTGGCCAAGAAGGTTTGGGAACAATGGTAATGGTTTTCAATAAAAAACCAGTGTCGTTAAATGCATGGACAATCATAGATGCGGTTGGGAACAAAACAGATGTTGCATTTAGTAATTTAAAAAACAAAACAGATTTTGGAAAAAACTATTTCCAAATTCAACGTCATAAAACGGTCAGCACCAGTGGTGGTGATGATTTCTATGATTAAAAAATGTTCGGAATAAGTTGGGCAGAATTTATCGTTATATTGCTGGTCGCGATTATGGTAATACCGACGCGGTATTGGCCTGATGTGGCGCGTGCGTTGGCGAAGGTGGTAAAATTTATTCGTTCTATTATTTGGAAAATTACAGATGCGTCTGAGAAAATAAAAGAACAGATAGAAATGGAAGCACCAATAGACGATATTATAAATACCACCACAAAAGATGTCTTGGATACAATTTCTATAAAGAAACCTGTTAAAAAGCGCAAGGGCAAAAAATGAAGAAAATGACAATGATGCAACATTTTTCTGAATTGCGCAGACGGGTTCTGTGGACAATTGGATTTTTTATTCTGACCTTTGGGTTGGGATGGTGGGGTGCACCATATGTTCAAGAATTTTTGACATGGCCATTGGTATCGGTGTGGGATGATGCACAAATGCTCTATACGGGTATAACCGATGGGTTGATGATAACATTATCGTTGTCGTTATTAATTGCAATCATGTTAACAATTCCATTTGCATTGTATCAGGTTTGGGCATTTGTTGCCCCAGGATTGCATCAGAAAGAAAAGCGGTTCGTGTGGCCAATATTTGTTTTGTCGCCGTTGTTGTTTTTGGTTGGTGCGGCATTTGCATTTTATGCCTTGTTCCCGACGGTATTTAAATTTTTCATAGAATTAAACGAGATGGCACCAGTTCCGGCAGTAATTATGCCCGCGGTACGTGATTACTTGTCATTTGCAATTGGTATGTTAAAAGTGTTCGGTATCGCGTTTCAGTTGCCATTGGTTTTGGTGCTGTTAAATCGTGCCGGAATATTGGCGCGCGAAAGGGTTATTAAAATGCGTCGGTACGCGATTGTTTTCATTGTTATTATCGCGGCAATTTTGACACCACCAGATGTTGTGTCCCAGATTTTGCTGGCATTACCGATGTGGGCGTTATTTGAAATTAGCATTTTGTTCATGAAAAAGACAAATGCGTAAATTTCCCTATGATGTATTTATTTTATGTATTTTTTGTGATATAATTTGTGTATGAGAAATTTCATTTCTGCAATGGTGGTTTGTGCGGTCGGCGCAATTTTTGCGTCGTGTGATTTGCAACCAAAAATTACATCTATTCCCGATAGTGTCGGTGATTTTATTTCGGCACGTTATCCAGCGTTGTTGGCAGACCCAAATACAGAACCCGATATTTATAATTCGGCGGCGCGCGACTATAGGGTGTATGCATCGCCAGAAATTTATGGTTCATCTGATACAGGGGACTATGTAAATTATGCTGGCTTGGATGATTATGTAATGCCAGAGGATGATGTGGCATCAGAAGAACCCGATGATACAGAAACTTCGGACGATTCGGACGAAGAAACCGCGGAGTCAAATGATGAACCCGAAGAAGAAACGGCAGAAACGACCGATACAGAAACAAGCGAAACGGATGTAATTGATATTCCAGAATACAAAACTGATGAGATTTATGTTCCGGCGCGTGCCACGGTGGGAACGGTTATCGTGCGGCGTGGTGATACACTGTACGCAATTGCGCGTGCCAATAATATGACATTGGATGAAATTGCCAAGATGAATAATCTTACGTCACCGTATATGATTCGCACAGGCCAAGTTTTAAAAATTAAATCAGATCTAACGGTGAATAAGACCCCAGATGTTCCAAAAAAAGAACCGGAATCGGTCGTGAAAAAGTCACCAAAAACGGAAGCAAAACCTGCACCCAAACCAGTGGAAAAGAGTGAACCTAAAAAAGCGGAACCCGAAAAACCAAAAGTTGAACCAGTGCAAAAATCAGAACCCAAGGTACAAAAAGATGTTCGCGTTCCGGTAAAGACAATTACGGTTGCGCGCGGGGATACTTTGTATTCTATTTCGCGTGAGTATTCGGTGCCAGTTAATGATTTGGCGGTTATGAACGGGCTGTCGGCACCGTTCGCGCTAAGTGTGGGACAGAAATTGCGTGTTCCTGATTTGCCAGTGCACACGGCGGAGACCGTCAGAAAACCTGATGCATCGGGAACCAAAGATGCGGTTAAAAAGTCAGATTCAAAATCAACCAGCAAGACAGACGCGGTAAAGAAATCAGAAAGCCCAAAGCAAGCAGAAACAAAAAAGACAGATGTAAAAAAATCGGAGCCAAAGAAAACGGAAGCCAAGAAAACAGATGTAAAGAAACAAGATACGAAAAAAACGGAATCTAAGAAAACCGAAAATAAAAAGACAGATAAGAATACTGCGAAGCAAATAACGAACGATACCAAAAAGG
>JAEEQU010000036.1 GCA_016285415.1 Alphaproteobacteria bacterium
GTGTTATCTGATTCTTCTACAGATACTACATACCCATCTGCAAAGGCAGTATATAAAGCGATTACAAGCCAAGGTTATATAACAAGTGCATCACTGCCAACAGTTAATAATAAAACCCTTACTATCCAACAGAACGGCACAAACAAGGGAACATTTACCGCGAACAGCGCAACGGATCAAACAGTTAACATCGTTGCGGATGCGAACGTTATTGAAACAGTTAAAGCGGCTGGTACAGCGCTTACAGTTACGAATAAAGCTGTGGACATTCCAACAATGGGTGCAGCATCATCCAGTGCAGCAGGTACAGTCGGTTTAGTTCCAGCATCCACAACTGGTTCTCAGAATAAGGTTTTAACTGGTGGTGCAACATGGGCATATACCCAAGTTCCTGTTGCAAGTGGCGACCCGAATGCCAGTGGTACCGTTTCAAATATGGCATCTATTTGGGTGGAATAAGAAATTAAAATATTAAAAAAGCCGGCGAAATGCCGGTTTTTTAATTTTGTTTATTCACGCGATTCCCAATAACACACTATCAATGCCTTTTCGCCTTCGTCCGCCGTGCGTATTTTATGATATGTCGTCAGGCCATCTATTTTAACATCAATATAAACCTCTGGCGTGGTGGGACTGATTTCGTGTTTATAATTCAATTCTATGCGTTTTAATGTGTGTGTGTCGCGATATTCGTATCCAACGCTTTCCGTCGCCCACACCGCATAAACCGCATTATTTATATGCTGATTTTCATCAATATCGTCAAACCGACATTTAAATGTATGCGTTTTCTCCGCATCAAAATCTGCAAATTTCTCAAATTTACGATTGTATGCGCGTTCCATACCAACCGGCCATATATCTGGGTTTATCCAATCATCTATGCGAACTATACGGCGTTTTTCTAAATCAAACAGAACCCATTGCGATGTTGCCCGAACTTTTAATTTTCCATTTGAATCGCAGATTTCAAAATCACGGGTTGCACGCAAACTGTCATGTGTTGCCGCCCATGTTGAATAGGTTAATATCTCACCATTTCGTGGCATTTCCACAATATCAACCAAGTAATGCGTAACAACCCAACCAACCTTTTTTTCATGAATAAATGTCCGCCCATACCCCATTTTTTCAGCATTGGCATCACCCATACCCTGAAGCTCGTTCATCAGTATCCCAGGTCGCATATTACCATACCTATCACACTGATAGGTTCTTAATTCGCGGTTTATAACCAGTTTGGCTGAATCAGACATTATTTTTCTCCAGATTCTGCAACAACAAAGTCAACCGCATCACCAACAACAATATTGTTTGCACGTGCTGCGGACTTTATCAAATCATACAAATTCGTTGGAACGTTTGGCAAAACCGTCAATGTTTCAAGTTTCGCGCCATTGCCAATCTTGCGTTCAGTGCGCAAACCCCGAACCGCATGAATCGTGTCAATCGCATATTGCATATCGGAAACATCAGTTTCGTATTCCGCATTTACAGACGGATATTCGGTCAGGTGCAACGTTTTGCCACCCTCATAGGGTTGGTATATCTTTTGCCATAATTCTTCGGTCAGGAACGGAATAAACGGCGCATACAGACCGATTATTGCACGCAACACTGTCCACAATGTCCATTGTGCCGAAAGTTTGGATTCCGCACCGTATTTTTCCGGTGACCAGAAACGATCTTTGATGAATTCCAAATACTGGTCGCAAAGGATATCCCAAAAGAACGCGTCAATCGCACTGCGCGCATTGTAATTGAAATATTTATCCAAATTTTTGCGTGTTTCGGCAATCGCCTTGTTCATTTCTGACAGAACCCAACGGTCTTCAATGAACCGTTCAGATACTGGTACTTGCTTTGCCGTTTTCGGATCAAAATCTTCCAAATTCATCAAAACATACTTCGCGGCGTTCCAAAGTTTAGTTAACAATTTAGAACCGCGTTTCACTTCGTCTTCGTTATACGGTAAATTTGTTCCGATTGGCGCAGTTGCAACCCAATAACGTATCGCATCCACACCGAATTTCTCTATTGCATCCAATGGGTCGGTACCGTTGCCCTTGCTCTTGGACATTTTCTTGCCGAACTTGTCAACAACCATACCATGCATATAAACTGTCTTAAATGGAACCTGACCTGTCGCATACAAAGACATCATTATCATACGCGAAACCCAGAAAAAGATTAAATCAAATCCAGTACACAAATAATCGGTTGGATAATATTTGGCCAATTCTGGTGTATTTTCGGGCCAATCTAATGTGGCAAATGGCCATTGACCCGATGAAAACCATGTATCCAATGTATCGGGATCTTGGGTTAATTCTTTGCCCCCAGATTGTTTGACCGCATCTTCCTTGGTTTCGGCAACGTATACATTACCTTCTGCATCATACCACGCCGGTATGCGATGCCCCCACCATAATTGACGCGAAATGTTCCATGGACGAATATTTTTCATCCACGCCATAAACAAGTTATAACGATGTTCCGGCATGAATTTAATTTTGCCTTCTTCCACCGCCTTAATTGCAGGCACCGCCAATTTTTCTGCATCAACGAACCATTGCGTTGTTATCATTGGTTCAACCGGTACACCGCCACGTTCAGAATACGGTGTTGGAATAACCTTGTCTTCTACCTTGGTGACAAGCCCCGCGGCTTCGATATCTTCCATAACCGCCTTGCGGGCATCGTATCTATCCATTCCCCAGTATTTTTCTGGCACTGGTGCCGCACTAATTAATTTTGCATCTAAGGTTAAAATACAAACAGGTGTCAAATTATGACGCTGTCCAACCTCCCAGTCGTCAAAGTCATGCGCCGGTGTAATTTTCACCGCACCAGTTCCCTTTTCGGGGTCTGCGTGTTCATCCGCAACAATTGGAATTTCGATATTGGTTAGTGGAATAATCGCTTTTTTCCCAATAAGATGCTTTAACTTTTCGTTTTCTGGATGAATTGCAATTGCCTTGTCACCAAATAATGTTTCTGGACGAGTTGTCGCGATTTCAACAAATCCACCATCAACGAGTGGATAATTGAAATAATAAAACTTACCGTGTTCTTCGCGTGTCTCAATTTCCAAATCTGACACTGTCGTTTGTTGTTTTGGGCACCAATTTAACATACGTTCTGCACGATATATCAGACCTTCGTTATACATTCTGACAAACAATCTTGTCACGTTTTCGGACAAACCTTTGTCCATTGTAAATCTCTCGCGTTTCCACACTGGTGTTGCACCAAGGATATGCAATTGTCGTATAATTTGGCCACCATATTCTTTGGTCCAATCCCATGCCGCCTGCAATTTTTCATCAAAAGTTAACGAATTCGGGTTGATTCCGCGTTTTGATAAATCACGTTCAATTAATAACTGTGTCGCAATTGCCGCGTGATCTGTACCTGGTTGCCACAAAACATCATATCCACACATACGTTTATACCGGCAAATAATGTCGGTCAGCACATTATCCAACGCATGTCCCATGTGCAAATTACCTGTAACATTTGGTGGTGGCATCATTACGCAAAATGGTGTTTTCTTGGAATTAACATCATTATCCCAAAAATTGTTTTCATCCCAAAATGCCTGAATACGCGATTCAATTTCACGTGGGCTTATATTTTTTCCCAGTTCTATTTTCATTATTCTATTCCTTAATGTCTGTTTCGCCAAATAATACCAAATATAAAATGAATTTCAAGCACGCAATAATATTTTAATTCGCACGCACCACACGACAAAATACCACCCCGTAAACCGCCGCCGCGCCCGCACGACGCAATATACGCGCCAGTTCATCAAATGTTGCGCCAGATGTTAAAACATCATCAACCAATAATATTTTCTTATCTTTGATTTTGTCTGGGCGAATAACATTAAATACACCGCGAATATTTTGTGCACGTTGGGCGTGTGTTTTATGTCCCATATTCGGGCGATATTTACGATGCACACTATCAAAGTCAATTGGTGCACTATACACACGCGCAATTTCACGCGAAAGTAATGTTGCCTGATTATACCCACGATGGAATAAACGACGCGATGCCAACGGCACAGGCATTACAATATCAGGTTTTATATCAACATCACGCAATGCCCATATCATTGCATGCGACATAAACCGCGCAAATTTTATACGACCACCATGTTTGAACGGCAACATAACACTGCGCGACATATCATCGTAAATACATGCAGCACGAATAAAATCTAGTTCATTTTTACCAGATGCACATACCGGACACATTGCATGTGAATCAGGTTCATAATCATCGGGGAACGGATATCCACAACACGCACAATGCGGTCCATCAATCCAATCAAAACAGGACCAACAATCGCCACATAAATGCCCATGACTTTCCACCGGCGCACAGCAAACTGGACACGACGGTGGAAATAAAAAATCTAGGATTGAATTGAAAAACTTTTTAAAATGTGACACGCAATTTTTACCAGGTCATGCTTTTATATGTCTTGGAACTAACTTTGTCGCCAAACATATTGCGTTTTTGACGCGTAAGCGTTTCATACTGTTCATTTGAAATTATACGCAGAACAAAACCTTCGTCATCACGCGCAGATAAAACCGGCACTATGCGTTGTTCTGAAACACCAGTATCACGCAAAACCTGTTCAATGATGGCAAGACGGCGTGCCGTTAATTTACGTGCATCAACCGTTGTTGTCAACATTTCTGGAATAGCAACCTGAATCGCACGTTTTGGATTTGCCACCACAACACCAGCATATTCAGACAACAAATTGTAATTATCACGCGACAATGCAGAATCTGCATTTCTGAATCTTATTTTAATTTCCAATGGGCGAATTTTATCCGCGTCTTCGGATAAATCGCGCGCAGATGTGAAACCTTCAAATGACGAAGACATATCACTTGCCACATCAAATTTATCATCCATAGAATATGTGGACAGGTGTTTATTTTCTGACAAGAAAGTTTTTCTAAATGCGCGACGCAATTCTGATGGTGTCATCTTGGTCATATCTTCACGAACATCTTGGATCTTTGCGTTTGAATCTTTTTTCACAGAACGCACCATGACATCATCACCAATCAAATCATCACGTGGCACAACCATACGCGACAATTTTATGTCATCATCTGATGCACCCATATCATGCGCCACAGATTTTGGAATATTGCGAATTTCAATTGGTGCAATTTCGTTGTTCATATTTACCGCGACAGATTCCGCAGGATAAATTTTTGTTTCAACCGATGACGACCGCGTAGCAGATGCAACCTTTGGTGATTTTACCGACGCTTCGGCCTTGGACTGCAAATCAATCAAACGCGCCAGTTGTTGATCCAATGACGATACGCGCGCCGACATAGATTTTATTTCATCTTGTCTGGATGTGGATGCAAAAGAACTGATATTTTCTTCGGGTAATTCATAGTCAGATTTAATAACCGAAAATTCATCTGCATGTGGCATACGCAGCGGCGTATCCGCCCGCGCCCACAAATCAGAACTTGGGCGATTTGGTATCAAGTATTCCGCATTTGCAGAAATCTTTTCACCAGTTTTTTTACTTACTGATGATTTTTTTTTTGCAGTGCGTGGCACAACATTCTTTTTCGCAACTGTGCCATTCGCAGTTCTGGTTACAGGTACCAATTTACGTGCAGAAATTGTTTTTACTGGTTTGGCCTCATTAGCAGCATTTTCTGTCACCGCGCCATATTGCGCACGCGCAGAAACCGCGCCCGCCGACATATTTACCGCCGGCAACCGCGCACCCGCAATTGCGGGTAAAACCACCAATATTCCCAACCCAGAAACTAATGTATATTTCATGTTCCTTTCCTTCCTATATTTAATCATATAATAAAATCAGAAATCAACGCAAGCACAAAATTAAAGAAAATAACAACAAGGAATAAATTATTTTGACAACGATGTCGTCATACGTTCAATGCGCAATGCACGACGGCGTTCAAGGTCCGCAAGGTATTCAGCAATCACGTGTTGTTTGTTTTGTATAAACATATTATATAAACCTTCGTCAACAACATTTACAACATCATGGACACCCGTTGCAAACAGTGTGCATTCTGCCCCGGCATTGTCATAAACCTGCCAATGATCAGATTGTTTATATACGGTATCAAAATTAAATAAACTTTTTTTATGGCGCCGCACAACAACATTTTCGGGAACATTATGACCGCCCTTGTCATAACGCGATTTTACACGTGCAATATTTTGTTTAACCGATGATAAAATAACATAAAAGAATTCTATGCTATACCCCGCATCTTTTGCGCGTTTAATAATTTTATTATCAGATTTCCCAGATAATGTTGTTTCATAAATAAACGATGCATGCGACGAGAACGCTGCATCCATTTCATCAAACAACACCCGCCCCGTATCAGAACTAATGGGACATAAATTGTGTTCACGTGCAATATTATCGGCATTAACAAATTTAACCGTTGGATTTTTTCCAAACAATTGTTCAACCAATGTGGTCTTGCCAGAACCATTTGGCCCACCTATTAAATAAAGAACATTTTCTGTTTGGATTTGCATAATTTGAACGTTTCTTTTTCGCAGTTTATGGTAACATTTGTTTTTATTTTTTCAAGGGTAAAAAATACCGTAACATCCGAAAAATGTTGTTTTTACGAATGTTACGGCACAAAAGATATTAGAAACGACCACAATATTCACATGTTGTCGGATATGGCACACAATCTACGATTGGAATATATTCCATTGGTTCTGGAACATACACAGGTTCGTAAACAGGTTCATAAACCATCACAGGTTCCGCAACAACACGTGTTTCTTCACAGACAACTTCTGTGATAACGGCACGATGTGCACGAACTTCACGTTCCAATTTTGCATGCATTGCCGCAGAATTGCAATTACTTGTACGAACTTTGCGATAATCTGCGTTTGCACCCGATACAACCATCGCAATCAATGATGCCAATAAAATAATTTTTTTCATGACTTATCCTTTTGCTAATTCATTGCCAATAATTTAGCACAAATTTTTGCGTTGTCAACAACAAAAGAAAAAACAAGAAATTTTATCTTTTACGATTGCGTACATGCATTATACGACCATAAAACTCATTTCTATATCCACGCGTATTAACATAATTGACATTTGCAGATTCATATTGTCTACGTTGGGCCGCCCTAATCTGTTTCATAGCAGTCTGGGCTGCGACCTTTTCAATTGCTTTTTCTCTTGCGACTATTTCTTGAATTTCGGGCAACCCGAAGGGAATTTCATATTTTTGAATTATGTAAACCATCGCATCGGATGGATTTTCTAATCTGGCCATACTCTGCTTCATTATACTATCAACTATCGGCAGGCACTCAATTGGCGTTATTTCCATCATTCTGTGCACAGCGATTTCATTTATACGCACCCCACCAGCACAATACACAATACCAGTTATCGCGACATCCAATAATTCTTTGTGTGTTAAATTCACATTGAACAGTGTCTGAATAAAATCCACCTTGTCCGGTTTCGGCATAGATTCCAAATTATTGTAAAAATGCTTTTTATCTTTGTCATTAACCACCATGGAAATGCTATCGTCGCTATCTCTGGTATAAACAAATGTTTTGTTTTCCGACGACACCGAAATCAAAATACCTTTGTTTTGCATAAATTTTGCCCCACTGCGTAAATAGTAACATATCGCGATATATTTTCTAACCCGAATATTAAAGATTTTTAGTTACCCATATTGTTAATTTCATTATAGTGCGCAAAGACACCAAATTGTGCAGTTTTTTGTTTATTGAAACGACCGTATAATTGCATTATGCGTGATAATTCCTGCGGTGTTGACGCCGTATAAATTTTGTTTTGCGTATTCGTTGATTTTGAACGCGGTGCATCCGTGGTATTCTTGCTGTCCTTTGCCATAAATGGTGACGCACACATTCCGAAACACAAAGTGCCAAACAACATAACCCAAGCCCCGCAATGAACAAAATCATCGAGATACCATTTTTGCCGACTCATATCCAATCCTTTTTATTTTACAATAAAAATATAGCACAAATATTTACATTGTCAAGCAACATAAATAAAAAGTAAATTAAACCCGCCATCGCTGGCGGTTTTATTATCTGGATCGTTTTATTTTTCTTAAATTCATACGTTTGGCAGCCATTTGTGCAAAATACTTGGCACGCAAATCTTCGGGTAAATCTGAACTGGAATTATATGTTGCGGAGTGTACTTTGTTATTTGCATCCGTTTGCAATACCAAAACTTTCTGACGACCATGACCAAACCGAATAAAATGCACCAACATTTGTAATCCTTTTTATTTTGCGCGTCGTAAACTATCACGATAATTTTCAACTTTCTGTTTTTGTTCTAAATATTTAGACAAAGTTTTTTCGTATTTAGCATCCGCTGTTTTGGTTTCTTTTCGGTTATTTTCTGATAAATTCGCGATTGCAAGCAAAACAGCCAATGCGGTTCCGCCCAAAAGGAATGCCGATGCAACACCACTATGTTTATTCCAAAATTTCTGCCATTTTTGTTTACGGTTTATACGCGCCAGCAATGGCCTTGCCAATGCATATGTTTCTTTATTCATTGTATAATATCTGCGATTGAAATAAATTTGTCTTGTTTTTACCAGCAACAATAATGTTTCTGTTTTTTTATCTATTTCCAATGCATCTTGACATGATGAATTTGCATCATAACAAAAAGATACTCGACATATCCTGATTTTCTTAGATTTTAATGCGTTTTGCGCGGTTATATTAATTTCTTCATCTGTTATCTGTTTCTTATCTGCCATTATATACCTTTTTATTTGCATAAAAATACTAGGCATTAAAAGAACAATTGTCAAATATATTAACAAAAAACCGCCCATTTGGGCGGTGAATTAGCATACATTTTAATGTCGGCCAAAATGCATATTTTGTTTTGCGCACATTTCCATCAGCGGAACGATAGTAAATTTCGGATTATTCATATCGCCACTGGCATAGACGTTTCGCAATTTTTCGTATGTATTTATCTTTATAAAATCTTGTGGTTTCATAATCGCGGTTATTAAATATAAACCATGAACATCACGGAATCCGAAATCTACCGTATTACCGACAACAACATTTGCATCTATAAATTCTAATTTTGACCGCCCTGGGTGAAACATGCGCAATTTGCCATCTAGTTCAACCGCTATCAGTTGATGACCGCCAATATTGCGATCTTCAGCTTTACGCGCCTTGCGCCAATCGGGCTCGTATGCGGTGCACACCACAGAATATTTCAAATCTGTACCTGCCGCCAATTTGCAGAATAACTTTGCTATTCCTGTACATCCTATAACATTCGCTGGAATTTTTTGCTCTATAATATCGTCCGCGGTCAACGAAAAATGCCAATCAGGATTGGTTATACCTGCGGCTTTCATATAGTCCGGACGACTGCGTGGTCCAACCGCATGACGCAATATTTCTTCTATGTCTGTTAAAATATTCTGTATTGTATCTGTATTCATATCATGCATTATATCACAAAAATATAAAAAAACCACCTAAACGGTGGCTTTTTATTGCTGACGCGCCAAGAACTTGCTTCGCATTTTCACGCTTTCAATACACTGACGCGCCCATAATTCTGACATTTCTGGTGTTTCTGCAAATGCCTGCGCAATATACATCATCATTTCTTCACGTGGCATATCAAGTATAGATCCATAATTCTCTTTGATGACACGTTCGCCATTTGCGTTTTCTATAACACAGATGTCTTTTTGTAAATCAGGTGTTGTTCTTCTTATAAAATTCATTGTTTTATCCTTTATCTGCTGAAAACACGACGGCACGCGGGATGTTGTATTTGATACCTTCTGCGCATATCACCCGGCATTGAATAAATAGAACCGTATGTTTTGCTGACCCATTTACCGTTTACTTTCTCTATGGTTGTAATCGGCGCATATGATGTTGTATTTAAAAACACTATATTTTTTGACATATTAACCTCTCTTCCTTTTATTTCCTTTTTTGGTTAAAAAAACCGCCACATGGGCGGTTAAAACGGTTTTCATGTCATTTAGGTTTAATTCTGGCGACGACCTACTCTTCCGTGGCTTAAGCCAAAGTACCATCGGCGATACGAGGTTTCCCTGTCTGGTTCGGAATGGAACAGAGGGTGACTCCCGCTCTATAATCACCAGAATTAAACCTAAGAACATC
>JAEEQU010000037.1 GCA_016285415.1 Alphaproteobacteria bacterium
CGACAGTACCGACCCGTACGACTGCTGGCACAACGACAGTGTATTATCAGATAAGTGGAAGTAACTTTACGACGAAGACAGGTAGTTACAGTTGTACGGTTAACCAGGCGACTGGAAGTACGACTATTAAAGATGGGAGTACGACAGTTACGAGTGGGAGTATATCGTACCCGAACACGAAGACGTTGAGTGTGACCTGTTCTGAGAGTGGGACGTTAGGTACAGTGACGAGTGGGACTACGTCAGTGGCTACGGTAAGTAAGAGTGGTAATAACTTTACGATTACACCTGTAAAGGCAGGTACCGCTGAGATAACAGTGAACTGTCCGGAAACGAGTAACTACAAGGCGTCTAGTGGGACGTACACAATAACAGTGGCCAAGGGGAGCTGTCCGATAAGTGTGAGTCCGATGAGTGGTAGTGGAACGTGTTCGGCAACGACAGCGACGTTTACGATCAGCAAGGGCGATCATAACGGGACGTTGAGTGCTGTTAGCAGTGCGACAGGGGTTGCTACGGTAGCATTAAGTGGAACAGGCAACACGACAGGTACTGTGACTCGTAAGAGTGCTGGTAGTGCGACGATAACGGTGACGGCAGCGGCGACTGATCAGTGTAATTCAGCGACGGCGACGTATACATTCACTGGTAGCAAAGTAGCAGGAAGTACGACGGTGAATGATGGTAGCGCGTCGGTAACGAACAGCACGAGCACGATAGTGAGCGGTACGTATGGTACGGACAAAACGTTAACAGCGACCTGTGCAGGAAGTGCTACGCCAACGGTAGCGAGTGGGACGACAGGCATAGCGACAGCGACTATCAGCAATGGGACGATAACATTGACACCTGTGAAAGCTGGTGACAGTGTGATAACAGTGACCTGCCCTGCGACAGATTGTTATAATGCATCTACGAGCACATTTACATATAGAGTAGCGAAGGCGAGTTGTACAGTAAGCTTTACGAATGGCACGTTGAGTGGAACGAGTGGCACGTTGACGTATAATGGATCGAATACGACAGGTACGTTTGGAGCTAGTAGTACAGGGAATGGGACATTGACTGTAGCGAGCAGCAATGAAAATGCGGCGACAGTAGCGTTGAGCAACGGGACAGTAACAGCGACGTGGGTAGGCGCCGGGAGTGGGGATGCGACAGCGAGCACGACGATAACAGTAACGAGTGGTCAGACGGATCAGTATAACAGCTGCAGCAAGACGTATACATTGACGACTGCGAAGGCAGCGAACACGTTAACGTTGAGTGCGGCGAGTGGTTCGGTCACTTACCCAACGGCGAGTACGACGTTTACAGTAAGCAAGAACACTAGTGGAGGAACTTTGAGTGTAAGTCCAACAAGTGGTGCATCCAATGTTGCAATAGCGAGTATCAGTGGTACTACGGTAACGATGACACCGCAAAAGAGTGGTAGCCAAACGATAACAGTATCGAGTGCAGCGACGGCATATTATAAGAGTGCGAGTAAGACATATACGTTAACAGTTAATGACAAGACCCTAACCATTAGTAGCAATGGTGGAACGGGGACGTGTGCAGGCGGTAGTATCGTATGTGATTATGCGACAGATACCTGTACAGCGCCAAGTTGGAATAGCACAACATGTGCAATCACGAATGGTAGTGGCACATCGTCAAAGCGTTTGACTGGCTGGAATACAGCAGCAAATGGCAGTGGCACATCAGTTGCGTTGGGTGGTAACGCCAAGACGGCTAGTGCAAATGCGTCAACACTGTATGCGGTGTGGGGTTCATGTTCATGCGGTACAGATACAAATGCGACGTGCGCGGTACAGAACACCAGCAACAATACCTGTCAGTATATCCATACATGTACGACGGGTTATTGGAACGCAAACAACACGAATACTGTTACGTCCAGCACGATGACATGTACAGCATGTGCGGCGGGTTATTTCTGCCCGGCCAATGCAAAGTCACAGACATTGTGTGCGGCGGGTGCGTATACGGACACCACGGGTCAGAGTACATGTACGGCGTGTCAAAACGGTACAACAAATACCGGTGTTGATGCAACGAGCCAGCAGAGTTGTGATACGGCCTGCTCTAATGCAAATGCTTCGTACGTAAATTCATGGAAGGCGGCGACATGGTCGAATAACAGCGTGACGAATGCATGTACAATTGATAAGTGTAAGAGTACATCGTATTTGAACAGCAATATATGTACGGCCTGTCCGAATGCGAACACTTATAAGCGTACGACATTCCCAGCCAATTATTACAACCCAACGATTACAAGTACATCTGTTCAATCAAGTGTCGGCAAAACCGCGATTACGCAATGTCAAGTTTTAACTTGGATGTCTGGTCCTCGTGGTAGTTTGTATGAATATGCAACATATAACACAACCACTGAAAAGTATGATACAACGAAATCATATAATTGGAATAGTGTGACAGCGGGTTATTATCTGACCGATAAGGCAAGTTCAGCATCAACCTGTACGGCAAATTATAGATATTATCATAGTAATTTGCCTTGCCCAGAGGGTTCGTATTGCCCAGGTGCAGCGGCGGTTAGTTGTTCATCAGCAAATCCGTTAAATTACACGGCAACATTGGGTCTGAATAACTGTGAAACCGATACTACATATTATGCCAGCAGTGCCGAAGGCGCAGATAAGATTGGTAAATGTTACTTGACAACGACGGCGACGAAATATGTTGCAAGTGCGGGTGAAGGCGAAGTTAGCTGTGCGGCAGGTGGTTACTGCCCAGGTGGAACGGTGGTGTATTATAACACCGATGGTGGCAGTGCAACCGGTGGACGTACGACATGTCCAGCAAACAGTTACTGCGTGGCGGGTGTTGCGGCGGCAACGTCATGCGCAACGACCAACGCGAAGTATACGAAATCTGCGGAGGGATCCGATGATGCAAATGATTGCTATCTGGTAACGACATCTACGAAGTATGTTAAGGCCGCGGGTGCAGGTGAAGTTACCTGTGAAGCGGGTGCGTATTGCGCCGGTGGCAGTACAATCTATGTCGGTGGTTCGGTATCAGGTCGTTCGACAACGGGTGGTATTGCGGTGTGCGCGGCGAATAAATATTCGAATGCGGGCGCAAGTTCATGTTCATCATGTGCAACCACAAATGGTTATGGTAACAGTGGCAGTGCGTATTCGGCACACGCCGGTGTGACAAGTTGTAAGGTTACCTGTTCTGGTGGTACATATGTCGCGACCAGTGGTGGTGCGTGCGGAAATGTTGGCGCAGGTTATTATGCACCGTCACACGTTGTATCACAAACGGTTGCCGATACGAATCGTGGAACATGTCCGACAGGCCTGACCACAATCGGTTATGGCACTGGTGCGGACGAATCGGGTGACTGTGGACGGATATTACATGTTGGTGAAAACCACCTGTATCTGCGCAGTGACAAGAAGACAACGCCATCATTGAATGTCAAGATTGGCGACACGGTGTTCTATGGCAACATGGCAACATCGAATAAGAATATGTCCAATGGCGTAAATAAGTCGTTAAAGATGAAATACGGCAACACGACATATTCAGTGCACGATGACAGTGCAAATTAACACACACAACAAACAGAAAGCGGCACAGTTTTGTGTCGCTTTTTTTATTTTAAATAAATGCGTCGTATCAATATAATATTTAACGATGTTCACCCATCTTTTTTGCTTCTTTGAGAGCAGTGCGTAATGATTCACGTGCAATTTCACAAATGCGGCCTGAAAAGGTTCTCATATTCATTGAATCTGCAAAATTCTTACTAAATACACTGGCGATATATTCCAATTGTGCCGGCGATATTATGAAAACATCGCTGGTTATATTTGCTGTCTGAAGTTGTTTAATTGATTCTTTCATTTTCAAAGCCCCCCATAGCCATTGTTTTTATGCAATTTTGATAAAAATCATCATTGCAACCTTGTTTATTATTTTTATTGTATTATATCATAAAGTATCTTGACCGCAAGGTACAAAATTTGCTATATATATACGGACAAACAAGGAAAAGTGAAAGATATGAATATTATTCAGAAAATATTGGGGTCGGCAAACGACCGTTTGGTTAGGTCTTATGATAAAACTGTTTCAATCATAAATGATCTGGAACCCAAGTATCATGCGATGTCTGACGAAGAATTGCGTGCACAGACAGATGTGTTACGTAATCGTCTAAAATCTGGTGAAAAAGAAAAACATATATTACCAGATGCCTTTGCAGTTGTGCGTGAAGCGTCTATTAGAACCATTGGTTTGCGACATTTTAACGTTCAAATGATTGGTGGTATGGTTCTTAATAATGGGCAAATCGCCGAAATGAAAACTGGTGAAGGTAAAACATTGGTTGCGACACTGGCATTGTATCTTAAGGCGCTGCATGGCAAAGGCGCACATTTGATTACGGTTAATGACTATTTGGCATCGCGTGACGCAAAATGGATGGGCCGGATTTATGAATTCTTGGGCTTGACCATTGGAATTATTCAACACGATATGGGCGATGCAGAACGTCGCGCCGCGTATGCGTGTGATATTACCTATGTTACCAATTCAGAATTGGGGTTTGATTATCTGCGTGACAATATGAAATTTTCTAAAGAACAACAGGTCTTGCGCCCACTGTTCTATGGTATCGTTGACGAAGTTGATAGTATTTTAATTGACGAAGCGCGCACCCCACTTATTATTTCGGGGCCGTCCGAAGATATTAGTGAATTATATGCACGTGTTGACGATGTGGTTAAACAATTAAGTCCAGATGATTATAAAAAAGACGAAAAAGATCGTCATGTCACGTTAACCGAGGTTGGTGTTGATTCTGTGACGCGTCTGCTTAGTGATGCGGGTTTATTGGTTGGTGATAATTTATATGCCCCAGAAAATGCTGCGTTAGTAATGCATATTCAGCAATCTTTATTGGCACATCATTTGTTCCAAAAGAATGTGAACTATGTTGTGCGTAATGGTGAGGTTTTAATTGTTGATGAATTTACTGGCCGTGTTATGACCGGTCGCAGATTTGGTCGTGGTTTGCACCAAGCGATAGAAGCCAAGGAACACGTGCGGGTTCAACCAGAAAATCAAACAGTATCAAGTATTTCATACCAAAATCTGTTCCGTTTGTACGAAACATTGGCTGGTATGACGGGAACCGCCATGACCGAAGCCGCCGAATTTGAAGAAATATATAAACTGCGTGTGGTTTCAATTCCGACAAATAGACCGGTAATACGCGTGGATCATCATGATGAGATTTATCTGAATAAAGAAGAAAAATATGGTGCTATTATCAATCAGATAGACGATTGTCTTAAACGAAAACAACCGGTTTTGGTCGGAACGGTTTCGATTGAAAAATCAGAAGAACTGGCCGAGATTGTTCGTGAACGTCTGCATATAAATCCGGCGGTATTAAATGCAAAACACCATGAATCCGAAGCAAAAATTGTTGCCCAGGCCGGTGCACCAGGTGCGGTAACCATTGCGACAAATATGGCGGGGCGTGGGACAGATATTAAACTGGGTGGAAATGCCGAAGAATTGATTGCGGCATTGGATAAAGATGCGCCAGATTTTGAAGAAAAAAAGAAAGAAATTTATGATACCATAGAACAAAACAAAAAGATTGTTTTGGATGCGGGCGGTTTGTATGTCATTGGAACCGAACGTCATGAATCGCGTCGTATAGATAATCAGTTGCGCGGTCGTTCGGGACGTCAAGGCGACCCAGGTGATTCCAAGTTCTTTTTGGCATTAGACGATGATTTGATGCGTATATTTGGTGCATCGCGGTTAAAAGGTATGTTAACAACACTTGGAATTAAACCAGGTGAAGCAATTACACACCCATGGATAACCAAAGCATTAGAAAAAGCACAGAAACGCGTTGAAGCCCGCTATTTTGAAGCGCGTAAAGAATTGTTAAAATATGACGATGTTATGAACGAACAGCGTGGTGTGGTATATAAACAACGCGATGATTTAATGACAAGTACTGACCTTGCGCCATTGGCCAAAGAAATGATAGGCGATGTTGTTGAAATTATCTGTGAAAATAATATTCCAGAACGCGCACAGCCAGCCGATTGGAATATTAAAGGTTTACACGATGCAATGGTTCGTATCTTTGCGTTGGATATTACCGATATAGAAAACTGGAAAACAGATGAAACGATAACCGAACGCAAGGCATACGAAGTGCTGTATGAATTGGCATTGCAACGCTATCAGGCGCAGGCAGATAAATACGGACCGGAAATGATGCAAACGGCATCACGTCAGATGATGCTTGGGGCATTGGATTCTGTGTGGAAACAGCATCTGCAACAGATGGATTATCTGCAGACGGGCATTGGGTTGCGTGGATATGCACAAAAGAATCCTTTATATGAATACAAGCGCGAAGCGTTGGGGTTATTTAAAAACACAATAAATAACTTTAAGATAACATCTGTTGCATATATTTCACGTATGGAATTGACGCGTGCAGATGTTGACGCAACAGAACAGAAACGTGCGGAACATGACCAAAATCTGAATATGGCGGGCGAAGCACGCAGAAATGCGCCCTGCCCGTGCGGTTCAGGTTTAAAGTACAAGCATTGTTGCGGAAAACTTAAATAATAAACTGATAGATTCCCAAGAAATTGGGAATCTTTTTTTTAATAAAAAATCTGAATTTTTTCAAATTATCTGCTTTACACAGATTTAATATTTTTGCTAGTGTTCTATACATGGACGGACAATTTATTCATCTTCATACGCATAGCCGACTTTCCATAGGGGCAAGTACCTTAAAGGTCAAGAAAATACCAGAATTATGCAAAGAATATGGCATGTTTGCCTGTGCAATTACCGATACGAATATGATGTCGGGATGTGCGGAATTTTCTGATGTGATGCCAAACGCCAAGGTTCAACCAATTATTGGGGTTGAAATTACATTAAATCAACATACGGCAGATCCAAAAATACTGCGCCAAAATTCGTTATCTAAAATTGTTCTGTTGGCGCAGAATCACGAAGGTTATCTGAACTTATGTGAACTTAGTCGGATAATGTACATGCGTGATGAAAATCATCATTTGGGACCATATATAACATTTGAAGAATTACAGGCGCGTTCGCAGGGAATAATTTGCTTGTCTGGTGCGCATGCGGGGCCAATGGGGATGGCGGTGCTAAATGGTCAAGATGGACTTGCACGTGAATATGCCGAAAAATTAAGCAATATTTTCCCAGAACGTTTTTATATTGAAATCCAACGGCATGGATTGGATGCAGAAATCAAAACAGAACCAGTATTTTTAGATGTCGCGAAACAATTGAATTTGCCGATTGTTGCGACAAATGATGTGTGTTTTGCCAAGGCATCTGATTACGAGGCTGCCGATGCATTAAGTTGTGTGTTGGGGCAAACCAAGGTCATAGATCCAGAACGTCCACGTAAATCATCAGAACAATATTTTAAATCGTCCGCCGAAATGTGCGAATTGTTTTCGGATTTACCAGAAGCAATTGAGAACACAGTGTTAATTGCGAAACGTTGTGCATTTTATGTTAATGTAAAAGAAAAACCGTTGTTGCCACGATTTGGTGATAACTTTGATGCAGAATGCCAGATGTTGCGTGATAATACAATGGCTGGGCTTACCGCCAGATTAGATCAATGTAATATTACCGATAGACAGCCCTATTTTGACCAAGCAAATTACGAATTGGATGTAATTATTGGAATGGGATTTCCGGGGTATTTCTTGATAGTTGCAGATTACATTGATTGGTGTCGTCGGCATGATATTTTAACAGGCCCTGGTCGTGGTTCTGGCGCAGGTTCTATTGTGGCATGGGCGCTGGGGATAACACATGTTAATCCGTTGCAGTATGGGCTATTATTTGAACGTTTCTTGAATCCAGACCGTATTTCTATGCCTGATTTTGATGTGGACTTTGAACCAAATGGTATAGAACAGGTATTGGCATATATTTGCGATAAGTACGGACATGATTCTGTATGCCGTATTATTACATTTGGCAGTTTGCAGGCCCGTGGCGCAATTCGTGATGTTGGACGGGTTTATGGTATTCCGTATTCTAAATCAGATCGGTTGTCAAAAATGATACCACCAGATGCGAAGATATTAAAAGATGCCATTGATAAATCGCAAGAAATTCAAAATGTGTTAAATACAGATTCTGATATGAACAAGGTCGTTTCTATTGCCGAAGAATTAGAAGGTGCATTTAGAAACCTTGGGCAACATGCGTGCGGTGTTGTTATTGGGGACCGTCCAACAACCAAAATTGCACCGGTATATCGCGACCCTGCGAACCCGTTGCCATCGTGTCAATTTGATGGGCATTACTTGGAATCCGCGGGTTTGATTAAGTTTGACTTTTTGGGATTGGAAACACTGGTTGTATTAAAGTATGCAACAAAGTTAATTCAAAAGACGCAACAGGTAAATATTAATCTTGATGAAATACCAACAGATGACGCAAAAACATTGGAACTGTGGCAATCAGGTATGACCGAAGGTATATTCCAATTTGATGCCCCGTTTGTTCAGCAGACATTGCGTAAAATGCACCCAACAAGTTTCTTGGAAATATCGGCATTGAACGCATTAAACCGCCCAGGTCCAATTGCGTTTATCCCGCAATTTATTGCGCGTATGCATGGTGAAGAAAAAATTGAATATGTTCACCCCAAGGCAGAACCAATTTTAAAGGAAACATACGGCATTATTGTTTATCAAGAACAGGTTATGCAATTAACACGCGCATTGGCGGGATTCACGCGTGGTGAATCAGATACTGTGCGTAAAGCGATGGGTAAAAAGAAATTAGACCTGCTGGCCAAATTAGAGGTTAAATTCCTTGAGGGGTGTAAAAAAGAAGGAACATTGGACGAAGCAACCGCAAAAGATTTGTGGGAAAAGTTTAAAGAGTTTGCAAAATACGCATTTAATAAATCACACGCGATTGCGTATTCTGTCGTGGCGAACCAATGTGCGTATCTTAAGGCACATTTCCCAGCGGAATTTTTGGCAGCATCTATGTCCAGTAATATGAACGATACGGATCAGTTGGCGTTATTTGTGGATGACGCAAAATCTAATTTTGGTATTCAAATTGTGCCACCAGATATTAATCAAAGTGAATCTTTGTTCACGGTTAAAAATGGCAAGATTATATATGCATTGGCGGCGATTAAGGGGGTTGGTGTTACCGCCACAGACGCGTTTATCGCAGAACGTGGCAAGGGCGAATTTAAAAATCTGACCGATTTTGCAAAACGGTGTGCACCATTTATGAATAAACGAATTTTGGAAGCATTCGCACGCGTTGGGGTTTTAGATTCATTGAATCCGAATCGCGCAGAAATATATATGAACGCAGATATGATTTTGTCTTATGCGTCTAAATCACGCGAAGGCGCGAATACATTGTCGTTGTTTGCAAATACGGTTGAAGATGATGTTAGCGAAGATCGTTTGTCCAAAAACCTGGTTAAAACAACGCCGTGGACATTTGGTCAGAAACTTGAAAATGAACTTGCGGCACTTGGGTTTTACATATCGGCACATCCATTAGATCAATATAAGCACTTAATACAACGTGAAAATTTAACAACCAGTGCGACACTTGCGTCGGTCGCGGATCGTGCAAGTGTGCGTATTGCGGCAAACATAAACTCATTTTCACATCGTCGGACCAAGGCGGGTAAAGATATGCTGACCATCAGTGCATCAGATAGTTTTGGAAATATTGATGCGGTTGTGTTTGGCGATGCGGTACCTGATTTGGCCGCGGTATTGGCCACAGAAAATGTTGTTGTGTTGTCTGGGCGCGCATCAAATCGTGACGACAGGGTTTCTGTATTTGTAGATTCTATTATTCCGTTGACGCAATGGGTTGCGCGTATTGCCAAGAAACTTGTTCTAGAAATTCGTAGCAAATCTGTGTTGGCAGATATCAAGAAAGCGTTAAGTACCCTGCCCGCTGGGAAAACCAAAGTTGTTCTGAATCTTTATTCTGGTGACAAAAAGACAACACTTGAATTAAAAGGCGGCGTTGAACTTGGAAAAACAACAATTAGCGACTTTGCTGGATTGGGAATAAAGGTGAATATAGAATAATGAAACATATACCTGTGCTTTTAAATGCTGTTTT
>JAEEQU010000038.1 GCA_016285415.1 Alphaproteobacteria bacterium
TGCGTCTTTGGCGTTACGAACGGTGCGATAGTAATTCTTGCTGGGTAATGTGTAAATAATCACATTTGTCCCATCCCATTGAAAAGTGTATCTTGGCATTATTTACCCCTTTGGTTTTATGCAATTATATTATTATTCACATCACTAGACATTTTTGGTTACACAAAAAATATTTATATTGTATAGAGTATTTATTGCAATATATAATGTAATTGAAGATAACAAGGAAATTAAAATGTCTGATTTAAATGAACAACTGTTTGAAACACTAAGAAATAATCAAGACTTTGAACCAATTAGAAAGCTAATTGAAAATGGCGCAGATGTAAATGCGCGTGATAATGATGGACATACGCCACTGCATTATATCAGAGAAAGAACCGATATATATGACCGCGAAAAGCTGCTTGAATACTTGCTCTCGATCGGGGCAATTGAATAAATATAATCATAAGGATAGAAAATGTCAGACTTAAATGCAAAATTATTTAAAGCAATAAAGACTCATCAACCATCAGCGACAATAAAAGAATTACTTGATGTTGGCGCAGACGCTAATGTTCGTGACACTGATAATGCCACCCCTTTACATTTTGCTTTAAATGCAGAAATAGCGGAACTTTTAATTACGCATGGGGCCAATGTCAATGCACAGGACAAAGAGGAAAACACTCCACTGCATTTTAGATATTTCTCAAAGATTTTTCCTTGTGAATATGACGAATATGAAGAAACAGAAGAAATGAAGAATTATTTAAAGCAACAACTTCATATTGCTAAAGTTTTAATCGAACATGGTGCTGATGTCAATGCGAAAAATAAATACGGTTGGACACCGCTATTTTACACTTGCGACGTTGATATGGCAAAACTTCTTGTTGAACACGGTGCGGATGTAAATGCAAAAGATAACCGCGAAGATACCCCCCTACATAATCCGGGGAGTGCCGATATGGCAAATTTCTTAATTGAACATGGCGCAGATCTCCACGCACGAAACAGATATTTTCATAACACCCCATTAAGTGCCGCAAACGATCCTGATATCGCCGAAGTTTTAATTGCGCATGGGGCGGATGTAACTGAAAAAGATGAGTATGGGGATACCCCTTTGCACCGGACGATGTTTGCCGAGGTAGCAGAGGTATTTATAAAACATGGTGCAGATATCCATGCAAAAAACAATTTGGGAAGCACACCGTTGTTTGTTGCCATGGACGGCGAACTTGCCGAACTTTTAATTGCACACGGTGCGGATGTAAATGCACGAAATAACGACGGGTATACTCCGTTACATTATCAAGTACAAGGTTTAGGATTCGGTAGTGCAGAAGTTCTAATTGAACATGGCGCAGATGTAAATGCGAAAAACAACCGTGGCAGAACACCTTTGCATAATGCAGAGACCCCGGACTTTGTGAAGCTCTTGCTTGCCAGCGGTGCGGATGCCAATATCAAAGATAACGACAATATAACCCCTTTATTCACCGCACAATTTGCCGAAAGCGCACAAATTTTGATTGACCAAGGAAACGATGTCAATGCACGGGATAATGATGGCAAAACCCCTTTGCATCACACATGTCATTGCGACGTGGCAGAAGTCCTTATTACGCGGGGGGCTGATGTAATGGCACGTGATAAAGACAGCAAAACACCACTGCATTGCGCGTCGTATGCCGACATTGTTGCCTTATTGGTAGCGCATGGTGCAGATGTCAATGCCCGAGATAATGCCGGAAAAACACCACTGCACTATGCAAAAGAGAAAGCCGGTTTGTATGGTTATGAAAAGCTGATTGAATACCTGCTCTCGGTCGGGGCGACGGAATAATCTGTTCTGATTAGATATGTAGCAAGATTTCTGATACTTGGCGACGGGCAGAGTGATAATCGGCCTTTTCTGCGTCGTCCCGCCCAACAAGATGGTCGCCATTCGCAGAATTGTCCGATACAACCAATATTGCCGATGCTTTTTTGTTTATATGATTCATACTTGCGAAAAATGTTGCCGCCTCCATTTCCAATGCATGTGCACCCATTTGTCTAAACTCTTCTAAATGCAGATATTCTGCCATAATGCTGTCCATGGAAATAATCGGAACATTTAACATATTTATTCCATTTGCACGACCAATTTTACGAATATACTCGTTTTGTTCAACATCCGCAGAAATATGTTCAAACATATTATTGGCATCTAATTTATCGTGCAAATATACTGTTACCCCATTTCCAGAAATCGCATAGTCCGGTACAATAATATCCCCAACATTTATTTCCGGAACCAACGCCCCAGTTGAACCAATAAACACAAAATTATCACATTTGGCCTTATAACACAGCAGACAGAAATCTACTATAACTGGGGCTCCAATATATAATGTAATGAACAAATAATTTTTTCCGTTGTGTCTGATTCTGTATGTTTTTGCATCGCGACTGTAAAAGATTTGTTCTATATCAATATTCGTCGTATCAAAAACTTTTTCAACGGTCCAAGACGGCGCAACAAACACGCAATCAAAATGTTCATTGTCGGGTACCCCATAAATATCCAACAACATATTATTCGGTAAAGAATTCGCCTCTAATGCATCTATTAACTTGCTCATATTGTACCCTTTTTTATCTTTCTATTATACCATAAAATTATAATTTCAAAAACAAAAACCGCCCGGATGGGCGGTTTTCTTGTTATTATCAAAATTAAAATCGCAGGACTTCGTTACACGCGCCAATTACAACGATTGTTGAACCATCGTGATATGCGTCTTTGGCGTTACGAACGGTGCGATAGTAATTCTTGCTGGGTAATGTGTAAATAATCACATTTGCCCCATCCCATTGAAAAGTGTATCTTGGCATTTGTACCCCTTTTGGTTTATCCAATTATATTTATAACATACTCAAACGACAAATTTGGTCGCATATAAATATAAGGGTTTGTAATTCTTGTTTTATGTTGTATAATGTAAGGGAAACAAAAAAGGATAACAAATGACAGATTTGGATAAAGAATTATTTGAAACTCTATCTTGGGACGATGCGAATATTTTTGAAATCCAACGCATTTTAGACGCGGGCGCAAATCTAAACGCACGAAACGATAACAATTCGCAAAAAACGCCACTGCATTGTGCGCCAAATTCTGATATTGCGACAATACTGATTGAACGTGGTGCAGATATTAACGCATTGGATGAATACAATGCAACGCCACTGCATTGTGCAAGGACAGCAGGCATCGCGCAAATTTTGATTGCAAATGGCGCAGATGTTAATGCCCGTGACGAATATCAGCAGACACCATTGCATTATGCGGAAAATCTTGCGGTCACTGTAATCCTGATTAAAAATGGTGCAGATATTAACGCCAAGGATTATCAACAAGAAACACCGTTGCATACAGTGCTCAACCCAGATATTGTAAAAAAACTGATTACAATTGGCGCGGATGTTAACGCAAAAAACAATATTGGTGCAACGCCATTACATAATGTCGTAGGCACAGAAAAAACCAAGATTTTAATTGAAAATGGTGCAGATGTTAATGCAAAAGACACAATGGGATTAACACCATTGCATGCTCTTTGTTTTTACAGACCCGATGACGAAGAGTTTCGCCTTGATAATGTAGAAATGGCAAAATTGATGGTTGAACACGGTGCAGATGTTAATGTCAAAACAACAAATGGTGAAACCGCACTGGATTACGCCAAGAAGAACGATTATGCGGAAATGGTAGAATATCTGTTATCGGTTGGCGCGAAATAAACATAATTGCAAAATACAAAAGAAACAACCACCCAAACGGGTGGTTGTTTTAATTTCTGGTGGCCCTGGTCGGACTTGAACCGACACTCCTTGCGGAACTTGATTTTGAGTCAAGCGCGTCTACCAATTCCACCACAGGGCCATTTGCAAAGAATTATTTCGCCTTCTTTGCATCAACCTTTTTCACCAAACGCGCGCTGCGATTCGGTTTATGTGCTGGCTTTTTCGCCGGTTTTGCGGCGGCGCCTTGCTTTTTCACAATTGCGCGTTTAATTTCCGCCATTTCTGGCGTCAACCGTGATATTGGTTTTGCCATAACATAGGCATCCAAACCGCCATGTTTGGTCAATGTACGCAAACCCGCCGCAGACAAACGCAACGAGAAATCGCGTGCCAAAATATCACTGTGAAACTTTAATACATGCAAGTTCGGCAAGAATGTACGCTTTGTATGGCGTTCCGAATGGGAAACATTCATACCGACTTCTGTTTTTTTACCTGTTACTTTACATACACGTGGCATAGTTAAATCCTTTAATCACTGCGGCATAATTTATAATAAAAAACCTGAAAAGTCAAGTATTCTTTTATTTATTTTATATTTTGTACCTAAAATGGATTTTGTTCCGATATCCTTGAATTTCTAAAAAGCGCACTATATATACCGTTGACAAAAAATAAAACCAAAAGGAGTCATTTATGAATCCAGAAGAAATGCAAGAAACACCGGCGCAAGCCATTGAAAAATATACGACCGATTTTACCAAATTGGCCGCAGACGGTAAATTAGATCCGGTTATCGGACGCGACGAAGAAATTCGCCGTACTATTCAGGTTCTGTCGCGCAGAACAAAAAATAATCCTGTTCTGATTGGCAGTCCCGGTGTCGGTAAAACCGCGATTGTTGAAGGTTTGGCGGAACGTATCATTTCGCGTGATATTCCGGAAAACCTGCAAAACAAAAAATTATTGTCTTTGGATATGGGGGCATTGATGGCGGGTGCGATGTTCCGCGGTCAATTTGAGGCACGTTTCAAGGCAATTTTAAAGGCCGTCAAAGATTCAAATGGCGAAATTATTTTGTTCATTGATGAATTACACACCCTTGTTGGTGCCGGCAAAGGCGAAGGCAGTATGGATGCAGGTAACCTGATTAAACCAATGTTGGCGCGTGGGGAATTGCACTGTTTGGGTGCAACGACATTGGATGAATATCGCCAATATATTGAAAAAGACCCTGCTCTTGCGCGGCGTTTTCAACCGGTTTATATTGATGAACCAACTGTTGACGACACAATTTCTATTTTGCGTGGGCTAAAAGAAAAATACGAAGGACACCATGGTGTGCGTATTGCAGATGCCGCATTGGTGGCCGCGGTGCGTTTGTCTAACCGATACATTACCGACAGATTCTTGCCAGATAAAGCAATTGATTTGATGGACGAAGCCGCCGCACGCGTTCGTATGGAGGTCGCATCAAAACCCGAAGCACTGGACGAAATTGACCGCCATATCATGCAACTTAAAATAGAACAGCAGGCGTTAAAAAAGGAAAAAGACGAAGAATCTAAAAAGCGCCTTGTAGAATTGGAAAAGGTAATTGCAGATGCGGAAGAAAAATCCAAGAAAATGACAGCTGATTGGCGCGCCGAACAGGATAAAATGCGCGCGCTGTCCGATGCAATGGCTGCATTGGATGCCGCCAAGGCCGAAGTTGCCACCGCAATGCGAAATGGCGATTACGAAAAAGCATCGGCTCTGCAATACGGCAAGATTCCAGGGCTGGAAGAAACCATAAAAAAGATGAATTCGGAATCACGCGAATACAAAACGGTTTTACCGGAACACATTGCCGCAGTTGTCAGCAAATGGACCGGTGTCCCAGCCGACAGATTAAGTGCCACCGAACAATCAAAACTAATGAATATAGAAGACGAACTGCGTAAACGTGTGGTTGGACAAGACGAGGCCTTGTCCGTTGTTGCGCGCGCAATTCGTCGTTCACGTGCGGGACTTTCAGATCCACGCAGACCATCGGGCAGTTTTATGTTCTTGGGGCCAACCGGTGTTGGTAAAACCGAAGTTGCCAAAGCATTGGCAGAATATCTGTTTAACGATGATACGGCAATGACGCGTATAGATATGAGTGAATATATGGAACCACATTCGGTTGCACGTCTTATTGGCAGTCCCCCAGGGTATGTCGGTTATGAACAGGGCGGAACATTGACCGAAAGCGTGCGTCGCCGTCCATATCAGGTATTATTGTTTGATGAAATTGAAAAGGCACACCCAGATGTGTTCAATGTATTCTTGCAAATACTGGACGATGGTCGTTTAACCGATGGCCAAGGACACATTGTGAACTTTACGAACACAATTATCATCATGACCAGCAATTTGCCAAGTATGGATGCGGTAAAAAAGCATTTCCGTCCGGAATTTATTAACCGTATAGATGAAATCGTATTCTTTAACCAATTGGGCAAAGATGTTATGTCGGGCATTGTGGAAATTCAACTGCGTGGGGTTCGTAATCGTTTGGCCGCGCGTCGCATTGAATTGGATGTTACAGACAAGGCGATTAAATGGCTGGCCGAAAACGGATATGATCCGGTATTTGGTGCACGTCCATTGAAACGTCTTATTACATCGGCGGTTGAAGATAAAATTGCAGATTTGATTTTGTCGGATGCCGTAACCGAAGGTTCAACAGTTTATGTTGATGTCCACGGCAAAGATTTAACTGTAAAATAACGGTTAAAATATGCAAATAAAAATCCGCCAAACCGGCGGATTTTTATTATTTCTTTTTCTTGGCAGGTGTTTTCTTGAATTCGCGATACAATGCAACGATGCACGCATATCCAATCAATGCAGAAAATGCCGCTATCAGCCCATTGATAAGGCCATCAGAAAACATTGCGAACAATATGATAGCCAAAACCAATACAATCGTATAGCCCAAATTTCTTACCAATACTGACAAGATTCTTTCAAGTGTGTTCATTGTTTTTCCTTTCTGTTGTATGCCCTATTATACCATATTCATAAAGTTTTTTGAACAAGAAAAAATAGCCGCGAATTTTGCGGCCATTTTCGGTTTATTTAAACCATACACCTTTATAAAATAATCTGACCACCAACGCGTGCCTTGTATGGAATTGGTCCAAATGACGAAGATGGGCTAACATAAATATTACCACGAACCGTGAATTCGCCACAGAACTGCAACAAATTCAAATCGCGCAAGAACAAATTGCCATCAATCACAACATTGCATGGCAAAACATATTTACGCATACGTTGCAAATATAAACTGCCATGAATATGTGTGCCATTTTGAATTGCGATTGCTTCGCCGCGTGATTCAATAATAACATCACCATACAGATTATTATCTTGCGGACGCAATGCCACATCATCAGACGCAGTTGCCGCGACAGTATTTACTGTTGCTGGCATGTTACCTGTTTTGGCATCACGACGCATAGGTAATGGAACATCTTTTGCTGATTTAGAACTGGTTTTTGTAAATTCAATTGGAACTTCTTTTGCAGGACCCGATTTATTAACCGATTTGCTGCGACAATTTAAAATATCAAGAATTAACATAGAACAAAGGACAATTATTGCAATAAGTAATGCTAAATTTATCAATCCGACAAGGTTAATTTCACACAATACTGACCAAATCCAAGAACAAAACGCGCAGATTGTGTCCCATGTCCAACGAATCGCGCGCGCAATCATACGCAACGGCCACAATATAATACGGCCTAATCTTGTGGCATTTGTTTCAATATACTTCTTTTCTGCCGCAAAATCGCGTTTCTGTTGAAGGCGTTTCGCCGCATATTTCATTTTTAATTTGTCAAACATACATGACTCCTTTTACTATTTGCTACAAATATTACCCTAAAAAAATCTTTTGTCAACTGTTTTTATTAAAAATAAAATTGCCCTTATTGGCAAAAAATAACACGGCGCAAAACAATACGCCGTGTTATAAAACATCTATATATACCCTAGCCCGCATATACACCTATGACGACGGCGGCAATAAACAATATCCAAACCAATGTCATTGTTCCCATTGCGAACCCGCAATGCAGGTAAAATTTATATAAATTTTCCACCGATGGCGGATTTTTATAGTTTTTCAAATTTTTCTTTTCTGTTTGGTACACAACAACTGGCACAATCACAGACAATAACAAGATATCTGCAGGAACACGTATAAGAATAATTATCAACAATGCCACAACCCATGCAATTATCCCCGTAATCCAGCCATTTTTAACCGGATCAGACATCAATTTATGTGAAAAATCTGGGTATTTTTTTAATGCTTTCTTTTTTTCAGGCATCTTTTATCCTTTTTTGTTATGGTTTCAACTGTGCGTGAATTATATCATATTATGCCCAAAAAATCAATCAAATCCCAAATTTAGAAAATTATGGAAATAAGCGGTCCCATAAACTTTATTGCCCACACCACGAAGATTAATGCCAATACTAAACCCGCCACCCGCACAAGATAGGTGGATATTTTATATGCATCAGGAAACTTTTGTATTCGCATTTTCTTTCCGTTTTTATGCATTTTACCGTATTATATGCACGTTTTTAATTTGATTTTCTTCTTAAGTTAATGTAGAATATCACGACAAAACCAAAGGGGGTGCCCATGTTTGATACCGAAAAATTAAAAACTTTTTCATGGGTAAATGTCGGGAACCCTGATCATGATGACTTTGAAAAACTGCAAGATGAATATAAAATAGATGAAGATACTATTTCGGACATTTTGGACCCTGATGAACAGCCCCGCATTGAAATAGAAGACGATTATAAGGTTATTATCGTACGATTCCCAATTGTGAACCGCGAAACCGATACCCAATGGCATACAGAACCATTGTCCATTATTTATTCAACAAACCGCGTTATTACGGTTTGCCGTAAACGCTGTGATTTGTTGGACAAGATTAAAAAGGATGAAAAGACATCCCGCGAAGAATTCATATTAAACATAATATATTATATCGCGGAATCATACTTGCGTTGCTTAAAAGAATTGAACAAGCGCGTTGTGGAATCCAAGAAAAACCTGCAACAACAGATTAGAAAACGCGAATTGTTGTCATTGTTGGATGTTGAAAACAGTTATACGTTGTATATGACGGGGTTAAAGGGCAATTTATCGGTGTTAGATAAACTGGAAAAGGTTCGTGGTTTTGCGAAAACCGATGAATGCGTTGAACTGGTTGAAGATTCGCGCATTGAACTGTCCCAGGGGATAGAGGTTGTAACCAGTTATACCAAGATGTTAAAATCTATTAAGGAAACATTTGAAAGTGTCATTAACATAGATTCCAACACATACATTAACCGTTTGACCATGTGGAATATTATTCTGATGTTGCCAACATTGGTTGTGGGGTATTACGGGATGAATGTCGCCCTGCCCTTTGCAGACCATGTTGACACCGGTATTGTAATATTTGCGCTGATTATGGCGTTATTGGTTGGGTATGCGATATTCGTTGCGGTGCGTCGCCGTATTATTTAGGCAATCGCATTTGATACGCGCATAAAGTTTACATTAAAATCTTCGTCACAAACATCAACATCTGAAAAACGAACGCCATCGGCGGTGCGCAACCATTCTATTGCCGGCATGGTCGTTTTAAAGAAATTATCCAAACGGCGACGAACAATGGCATCATCGGCATCATCGGCACGGCCACCGCCTTCGCGAATACGTTTCTGTATGCGCGCCAACATAATATCTTGGGGCACATTTAGGTATATTACACGAATATCAAATTTATCGGCGTAATTTTTGACAATCCATTGCGCTTGCCCAATGGTGCGCGGAAAGCCGTCTACAATAATATCGCCCGATGTTTTAGAAATTGCATCGGCAATTACATCAAACAAATCGGCATCTGGGACCAATTCGCCACGTGCGATAATTTTTGCCAATTTTGATTCTGCCGGCAACGCACGCAATATAGCACCCGTTTCAATATAACCGTACCCATCGCGTTCAACAAGGGCGCGTGCGTGTGTTCCCTTGCCTACGCCTTGACCACCCATTAAAAGAATCATTTTTTGTTTCATTTTTGTCCCTTTTTGCGAAATTATAACATAAAAAAATCCCCATGGCTATGGGGATTTTTATTTTTATTGAAACACACAATTATTTCTTGCTGTTTTCAATGGCGGCGCCAAGGATATCGCCCAACACAGAACCAGAATCTGCTTCGTTAGCATATTCTTTAACCGCTTGTTTTTCCAATGTAACCTGAAGTGCACGGATAGACAATTT
>JAEEQU010000039.1 GCA_016285415.1 Alphaproteobacteria bacterium
TTCCAATATATCGTATGCCGCGGTGTTAATCGCCGCACGTCCCAAATTCAACGCAGACGAAGAACGGAAATTCGTATTTGTCGCCGCGCGCCAATATGCGTTGCCCGACGTTGAAACAATCTTGCCATTACTATAGAAATACAGATTTGTCCCTGGTGTCGTTGCACGTTCAAGGTTTATAACACCATATCCATAAACCTGCTTAAATATGTCAAGATAGTTGGCATTATTTGTATTATCCAACAGATACTGATATTCTGTTGGCATATCATACATAGATTGCAGATGCGCGATTAACGCGGCCTCATTTAATTGCGTGCCCGATGACAAACGATGCAGATACGGACCATCCGCAGTTAATGCCAGCAAAGTGAATATCTGTTGTGGTGTCATATAGTAAAACGCGGAACGCAACACACCCGCCGCACCCGCCGCCGCAGATACCGCCATTTCATCGGTTATGCCCGCCGCCGCGAAACACCATGGATCCAATGAACTGGTTCCGGTTCCCGCAATCCCACACATACGTGATTTATAATATTCTGGGAACCCATCAACATTTGTCGTCCACTGGGCCAATGTATATCTGTTTGCATTTGTATCGGCATTTGCCGCGATTGTTGTTGTGTTTTCGGTACTGGCCCCGACCGCCACAACCGACATAAACAGGTGTTCCAAATTGCTGTACACCAACGGTGCCGCATTTTCAAATGTCGCGTCTTGAACCGTATCGGCATACAACGCGCCGGTTTGTTGCAACGACGCACCGGTTGAAAAGATTGTTAGTGGTTGATACGACGACCCCAGCCCATTAAAGAACGCTTGGGCATTCGTGCTTGGTAACAAAGTATTATCAGTTGATTCACCACCATATGTTCCTTCTACAAATCCCAAGAAATATGCTTGGGACAAACTGCTTGCCAAAACATCTTGAACGGTGTACGCCGAACGACTGTGCAGTGGTTCAACCACATCAGCATTTGCGATAATATCAACCCGCGAACGACCGCCCGTTGCAACATCTCCAACATACGAACGCGTCGCCGCATCACGTAACGCCGTATAATTATAATAATCTATACCCGTATCTGAAACCTGTTTGGCAAGACGCAAAACACCCGAACTGGCCACATATGCGGCATCTGACATTCCATCGCCATCAAAGTCAACATAATATAACCCGCCGTTTAAATATCCATAGTAATACTTTGTGTTTCCACCTTCTTCGTATGACCAAACCACACTTTTTGTAGAATCCATCAATTCTGATGAAACTATCGCCGCGACCGTTGCCGTAACACCGGTACTGGTAAATGTCATTGTATCACCAACGTCAATATCCAACCCCGCGGTACTATACGACCCGGCGACCGAATTATCTGCGTCAACCATAACCTTGCCACCACCGGTGCGATAAATTGTCATCTGACCATTTGGCATAAAACCGGCGAAATCACCATACGGATTTGTTTCAAAATTTCCACCGACTATCTTGCCCAACAAATTATTATCACTGGTTGCCGATCCATTGTGTATCGCCGTTCCCGAATTTGATAAATCAAAATATTCCAGCATCGTGCCATCTTCCTGTGATAAATCATCATCTATTGAAGAACTATTCGCACCAAGGGTTATTCTGTTGTTATAATACTTACTGGACATATTACCATTTGCCGCCGGATTCAACGACGAAATACCCGAATTCGTCGTCCACAGCATCAGTTTATCCTGTAATGATGAACCATCAACGGCGTTAATACCATTTGCCGTTATAAGCGCGACATTTACCGGCCGTCCACCCATCACCGAATAAGAACCCAAATTATATATTGGTTCGCCCGCAGAATCATTTAATGCCAACGGTCCCTTTGTTGTGGTATTGCGCAATGTACGCATTCCTAAATATCCACGCGCCAACGGCGAATACCCACGCATCAACAACAAATAATTCTGATTTTCATGGGTATTGTTCATTACGTAAAAATCTTTGTAATAAATAGTTTCTTCATTATCTACATCATATTGTGTATAATACAGCGCCAAATTATTTGCGTAATTTGTACTTTCCTGTGTTGCATTTAACATCGCCGGCCCATACGGCAACGCCCCCGGCATCCATGCGGTTCCATCAGTGGACGATGACCCACCACTGCCACCGCCGCCACTGCCACCGCCCGAACCGGACGATTTGTGGTTTTCATTATCATGGTCAAATACATCGGTCAGTAAATATAACCCACCAACAACCACGGCGACACCGGCCGCCCCCAATGTCAAACTTTGCGCCGTGGACAACCCATCAAAAAAACCACCGGTTGATTCCGATGAATTTCGTGCCTGATACGTTTTTATTTGGCGATCACACTGTGATGCATCCGCCCCGTACATTTGCAAAATCTGGGCTGCACGCAAATCGTTATTCATTAACGCCGTGCAAACCAACGACAGCCCCGTATTATCAACATAATTTATATCCGCGCCATTATTAATTAAAACCTGCACCTGTTGAATGTCGGCATTTTTTGCCGCAGACAAAAGTTGCGCCGCGGACGTAAAATCATTTGACACCGCGAATGAACCGATTGGTGCAAAAAACAGCGCAACCGCAATAAATCTAGTAAATTTCATATGTGAACTCTCTCCGTTTTTCACATTTTAACATAGAACTTTTATTTGTGTCTAGCAAAAAAACAAACGGGACAGCGCCCTGCCCCGTTTGTATTTACAACATAATACAGTTATCTGCTCTGACCATATACGGTCTGATTTTGATATACTGGAACACCATTATCTTGTAATTGTGGCTCTACCACGAACACTGATATGGATATGTGTTGAACATGTTACCGTATCATCTACCACAACTGGTTTTTCTTCTTCTTTTGGTTTTGGTTGTGGACGTGGTTGTGTACGTGGTGCTGGTGCCGGCTGTTGTGTCACAGTTTGGCTACCTGAATTGCTGCTGTTAACATTTGTGCTGTTACCAACATTTACATTACCCGAACCACTGTTTGTAACATCTGTGGTATTGTGAACTTCTGTTTGATAGATTGTTGCATCACCACCAACGAAGATATTACCATCACCTGTATTATAAACTGGGTATTCTGTTGCAGGATAGCATGGATGATAGCACCCACCGCAATCGTTGTTATTACGTTTACCCTTGCATGATACCGCCATAACAGCAAGCAACGCAACACCACTCAATTTGACCAACAAATTCTTATAACTGTTTCTCATTTTCAAACTCCTTTTTTAGTTTGCTTGACAATATTATAGACAAATTTTTTCTGTTGTCAATAGGTAAATAAAAATATTTTGCAACAGAACTGTTTTTTTGATATAATCAAGACATTGGACAAGAGAGAATGAAGCGTTTCATATTGCTTTTTATGGCTGTATGCGCCGGTTTTCCGGTATTTAGTGGCTATGCCGCAACCAGTCGTTGTTCCAAAATGAACCTTACGCGGTGTCTTGATTCCGCCTGCGCAATTAATGCCGGCATAAATCCGGCGGCACGCTGTCAATATTGCGGTTCTTCAAACGCGGGCGAACCGCCGTCCACCAAGAATTTAACCAATGTTACCGCTGGCCAGTCCACAAAATATGCACTTAGTGCCAAGGAATTATCCGTCGCACCATCAGATCCGGGTCAACGTTATGTTTGGGCAACGACCGAATGTATTAAAAAACTGCCAGATTGCGGTCCCGATGACGCATCCGCGGCATACGATAAATTAATTGAACAATCGTGTAAAAATGCCGGTGTAACCATGCAAATTGCGGCCACGATGTCCAGCATCAACAAAAAACCAACAAAAACCAAATGCAGCGAAACATTTACAATTTGTATGAATAAAAAATGCGGTTCGGGTTTTGATTCTTGTCCAACCGATACCGATTTTGACCGTTCAATTGCCGAATGTGGCGTTGATGCGACGGGATGCGAAGAATATTTTGCAGAATTTCGTAAAACATATACCAGTTCCCGCAACAGCGTCGTGAAAAATCGCGATAATCTTGTTGCCGCAATTGTCAAAGATTACCAAAACAAACGTAATGCGATGGTAAACGAAACGCTAACGGCATGTAAAAACGGCAGCATAACAAAATCATGCGTTGACACCGTATGCGACAACAATATGCGTAACAAATGCAAAAGCGCGGACGAAAAAACAATGGCACAACAATTATGCAAGTTCTATGAAGTTGCATGCACAGTACTGAAATAACAAAATGAAGAAAACATTGAAAATCTTTTCAAAAATATTTGTGTTGGCAATCGCCACTGTTGTGATTTGCACCTTTGATGTGTCCGCCGCCACGAAAAAAACTAAAACCACAAAAAAGACGACAACGCCCGCGGCAACAACGGCTATTGTTGACAACAAAACATCAAAATTTAATGAAACACTTTCGGACATCAGCGCCGCGGCCACCGACACATCGGAATCAGATCGCGCAGAACGTGTCCGCCGTCAACGTGCATTGTTGGACGGTTCTGGGAATAATGATTCTTCGCCCAAGGCACCAAGTGTAACCGGTGCGAACACATGCGATACCGCATTGCGTAAATGTATGGCGGAAAAATGTGGGGATGACTTTACGCAATGTTCCAAAGACAGTACGGCAATCTGGGGTGATAAAATGGATTCTTGCCGTCGTCAAACGAAATGTACTGGACACGAATATGCGTTACTGGCACCGGAAATATTGGCTGACCGTGATGCAAATGAACGTATGGCATATTACCAATCGGTTGTATCATGCGGTAATAGATATAATTCATGTATATTCGCCGAATGCGGAACAACATTAAACAAATGCTTGTCAAAATCTGATGGTGATCGCGCCGTTTCAAAATGTGAATCTGTTGCAAAATCATGCAAAGAACAGGACAGCGGTTTGGCATCACGTGTTATGACTGTATTCGGTACATTGCGCAAAGTGGCACAAAACCAAGCCACCAAAGATGAAAAGCGTTTATATGAACTGCGCGATTTGATGCGTAACCAGTGTAAACGTTTCGGTGCAATGTTTGATGAACGCACATTGGATTGTGTGTATACCGTGAATTTCTTTGCGGGCGATGATACAAAAACGCCCAAGGCATCAAAAAAACTGTATGCTGGTGACACTTTCCAATGCAATGCAAATTGGTTTGGTATTGATGTAACAACGTTTAAAGAAAATGCATACCGTTTGACACGTTCACAAACGGCGGCATCATCGGCAATGTTGGGTGCCGGTGTTGGAACCGCCGCCGGGTTATTATCATCAGGCGCAATTGGGCGTGCATTGGAAACCCAGAAAGCAGCAAAAGAAGCAAAAGAAGCCCAAGAAGAAGCAAATAACAATAATAACAACAATGGTAATGGCGATGGAGCTGGCAACGGTTCAGGCGATGGTGCCAATGGCAGCGGTAATGGTTCCGGAAATGGTTCGGGCGATGGTGCCAATGGCAGCGGTAATGGTTCCGGAAACGGTTCGGGCGATGGTGCCAATGGCAGCGGTAATGGTTCCGGAAACGGTTCGGGCGATGCCGCCAATGGCAGCAGTAATGGTTCCGGAAACGGTTCTGGTACTGGTGGCGGAAATTCCTCTAGACGCCCGAGGCCCTTTGAATAATAAATAACACATACATATGTGAAATTTATGAAACCCACAAAATATAGTTTTTCATTATTTTTGTTGTTTATTGGCGCTATGCATAATGCGTATGCGTTGGAAAATTCGCCACAAATACGGCAATTACTTAATCAAAAACAGGCGAAAATTGAAGAACTGGAAAAATGCGACAGTAAACGCAAAGGGTTCATGATTGCGGGGATTTCTACAATTGGTTTAACGGCGGTTGGTGTCGGTGTAAATATTGCCCAGGCAAACAAAAGCAATCAACTGTCCGAACAAATTAACGCACAAAACACCGAATTAAAACAGCAACAAGACAAAATATCTGATATTAACAAAGAAATATCACAGCGCAGCGCCGAACAAAAACGCACCGCGTGTGAATCAGATGGCCTGCACGTGTACGTAAATGGCATATGCCACGACAAGGCACAATATGAATGTACCCAATTGGGCAAAGTATCGGCAAATGGCACATGCCAAGACAGACATGTTTCTGTTTCATCACAACTCGTTAATACCGCACCAGCAAATAATAACGCCACAACCGGCACCGTTACAAACACACCCACAAATAGTAATACGCCGACCAGTACCGTTACCACAACGACCACAACAAATGGTAATCATATTACCAGCACTGTTACCACAACAACAATTACCACCACGAAATCTGGTGGCACGTCTGGCGCTACATGCAGTTTGAACTTTGATGCATTGGCGCAAAATATGGTTATTAATCGCCCCATAGATTTGTCTGCGTGCAATAAAAATACCGCCGAATATATTTATGGCATTCGAAATTTGGAAAAGGCGTGTTATCCAATGGGAACGAAACTTGTTTTAAAATCTGATAACCGAACCGTTGCATTTCACCGGGTTGAAGCGGTCAAAGATAACAATTCTTTCACATGCAAATTCAAAGATTGGTTCACCATCACATATCAAAATCAAAAATTCGGCGAATTGGATAAATGGGAACCCGAAACCACACCTAGTAATTGTAATGATACATGCAATCAAATCAAACCATTTGCATCCGCCGAAGATAGAAATATCGCCGAAGGCAACGCATTCCCCGGCAACAGACAATGTCTAAAGGCATGCGCACCAAAGGTTCAATCGGTATGCAATGCGCTTGTTGGAAAACAATATGGCAACGGCCCTGTAAAAAGCGCAAACGCCGTTTATAAAATGGACACACAAAATGTGTTCAGATACAGTTGCGAACTGCACCTGTGATAAAAATCAATAATTGACAAATCAAAATTAAATCTTATAATTCGCCCCCGGTGAAATAAAAAGCACAGGATTTTATTATGAGTTTTTATCCACAAATCGCACGCGAAAATTATAATGCCAGAACCGGCGAATACATTCCTGATTGGCAGAAACTTGCGAAAGCGCACAAGGGAATCAAAATCAGCGAAGTAAATTTAAAAAATGGGCATTTCGGTGCGTATTCACCGGCCTATGTTACGACCAACGAAGATTGGCGTTTTGCAATGCAGGAATTGAATCCGCGCGACAAATCCGTTCTGACCGTAATGGGCAGTGGCGACCAAGCCATCGCATTTGCGGTATCTGGGGCAAAGTTGGTTGATACATTTGATATTTCATATTTTGCCAGGGTTATGATGGATATAAAATCTGCCGCAATTCAAACAATGAATCACGAAGAATATTCTGAATTCATTAACAATTTGTACGATACAAAATCTCTTAACGAATTAGATGGGTATAAAAAAATTGAACCCATATGTCCAAAATCATCACTTACCGTTACACGACAAATGCGTGGGTATAAAATTTTCAATCATGGTCTGGGGGCAAGTCGGGAATATATGCCCACCCCCACAGAATACCAAGCCGCCCAAGAAATTATACATACACCGGTAAATTTTATTTGGTCTGATTTGGACAATTTACATACACATTTAAAGAAAAAATACGATATTATTTACCTGTCCAATATATTTGAATATTTTGCTACTGCACCCGAAATTACGGCTGTTTTGAATAAATTGATGTCGCATTTAAATATTAACGGTCAAATTATGATGTACACATCGTGGATACACACAAACACATCTGCGATAATTGTTAATGCCGCAACAAAATGCGATTGGGGTAAAATTAAATCACACGAACAACAAAATGCGGTTATGTTGACATTAACCCGCACACGTTAAGAAATTATTTTGGCGAACTTTCAATTACCTTCAATAAATCGTCGCTGTTTGTGACGATTTTTATTCCAGATTCACGCCATTTTTCTGATACTGTATCAAAATCCATAATATTATTGTGGCCCAAATACAAAACAGGTTCTAAATCTTTTTCCTTTTGGGCATTTAGCAATTCAACAATTGGCGATGGTTTTTGACGGCCTGCCGCAAACCAATCAATATCATCCGCAACCCAGAAATCATCATCTGCGTGAACTGCAATCGCACATTTGCCCGTAATAATCAAATTACCAAAAACTTCTGATTTATGCCCTGCCCCATCCAAGAATTCCTGCACACCTGTGTATTCAGGGGTATTTGGTGTTTCTTCCTCATCGTCATCATCATCGTCATCATCGTCAAATTTAAGATCTGAAAATACCGGGACATCATTATTGACCACAGATGGTGTATCAAAATCTGTTGGTATCGGTAACCCAGAACCCGCCGGCGCCACATCATGAATTTCAGAAACTTTGACTTCTTCATCTTCTTCTAATGGCTGTAATAAAGACGCAGGCGCTGCCACTGGTGTTGCCACTGGAATTTCTGCATATTTTGATGGACGATTAAATACAGATTTCTGACGCACCGCATTACTTTTCTGTGCAACCGCAAAAACTTCGCGCATTTCTGCGGGTATACCCGGACGTAAAGTTGGCAAAATCTCTTGTTCAACAACTAATGGTTTCGGCGGTTCTGGTTCGGGCTTTGGTGGTACAATAAAGCACTTTGGCATTGGGAATTTTACTGGTGTCTCTTTATTTTTTACTGTGAACACTGTGGTTGCAACATATAATGGCACCGCCGCCAACAATAAAATTCCAAATACCAACCCCGGGAACCCATGCAATTCAACATGCGGAACTTTTACCCAATGCGCCACAGAAAATATATTAAAATTGAACAGTCCGCGCATAATCAGCCACATAACGAACACATAGCATGCCGTCCACGCAGCCGCGCGCCAAAATCCCAAAGAAAATGTTTTACTGTTCGCCAATGTATTTAACCATTTATTACTACTATAATTATAGACATTTTTTATTATCTGTCAACAAATAACAAGAAAATTTATTTTCTCATAAAAAAATATATAAAAACGCTTTTTTATACCCCTTTTTTATGATATAATACCAGAGATAGAAAGGAGGGTTTTTCATGCATAAACTGCTGGAAACATTGGGTAAAAGTGTAATTTGTTTATCTGTTATTGTGGCGACGGGTGCCGCATTTGGTGCCGACACTGCGCGTGGCGCACAACGGTCACAGACGCATAATCGCAGCACCGCTAGTGCTCGTATGCCATCTATGCCGATATTACCGGTTAGTGCGGTTGGGCACGTTACCACCAACAGCAATACGGTCAATCCGACCCCAAATCCAAACCCAGAACCAGAACCAGAACCAGGGCCAACCCCGCCACCTCCGCCGGGACCAACCCCGCCTCCGGGGCCGACACCACCAGATCCAGATGTTCCGGTTGTTCCAGACTGTCCTGATGGTGGCGTTGAAAATTCGGCATACACCATTGATAACTGCATGAACGATGTTCTTAACTGCGTAAATACAGGTGCGTTGCCGAACGGTATAAATTCATTGTTTAACCAAGATTTGCGTGAATCTATCATCAACGGCATGGGGCTGTGTCTGACCCAGGTTGAAAAATGTGTTTCAACTGTGCGCCGTAATTGCCAAAACGTCTATGCATCTGTGTCTGACGTGTGGCTTGATTTCAATGCACGCAAGGTTCAACCAGAATATTACAGATTTGTTCTTGCCCAAACCGGTTTAACACCGACACAGGCAGAAAACACCTGTTTGTTATTGGACCGCAACACATATGGTGCCTCGTTTGATGCAATATCATCAAGTGACCGCACAACATCTGAATATGCGCTAAATGTTGGCGCCTATAACAGTCAGCGGAACAATTCATTGACCAAGGCAAATCCGCTTGGTGCGCAAATAAATTCTACGGGTATTGACGGCAAACGTGGATACTATGCACGTTGGGATGCCGAAAAGGCCGAATGTTTACTGCGCGTCGCCGCGTACAATAAAGATACCGCTATTAAGAACAGTTGGTTGTTCGGTATGGTCGGTAACGAAGACCCGGCGGAAGTATGGCAAGCGGCAGGTTCATCATTTAC
>JAEEQU010000040.1 GCA_016285415.1 Alphaproteobacteria bacterium
ATCCATTGGTTTTTTGCCCGCGGGTTGCACAGTCACAATTTCCCATTTATCGACATTAATTTTGGTTGCTAGTATTTTAACATCTATACCATTAATCTTGGTTCGCCCGCCACCCAATGCACGCACCAAATTATGAATTTGAATTGGTGATTTTTTCCAATCTATAATTTCATCGTATACGGTGGTTTTAGCCGTATAGACGATTTTTCCACTTTGTTTTTTCGGAATATATTTATCAGGGTTTTCCATATATTCCAAAATCATACTTGTTCCAATTTTTGAAACTTTTTCTTCCACTGTTTTATTTGTGTCATTTATATCTATATTAAATTTCTGACACATTAAAATATCACCCGCATCCAATTCATCTGTCATTTTTATTAAACACACACCGCTTTCCGTGTCACCGTTCATAATTGCAGTTCTGATTGGCGATGGCCCACGATAACATGGCAACAAACTTGGGTGCAGATTTATACACGGTGCGGAATTCAATATATTATCACGCAATATTGCCCCATATGCCGCCACAAATACCATATCAGGTTGAAAATCATATTCGCTGAGTTTGTGATATACCGGAATATTTTTTGATTCTGCCCAAATATGCACCGGCGATTTTGTTATAATATGCTTGCGGCCAACTGGCTTTGGTACACGCGTAAATACAGCAATAACATCATGATGCATCGCAATTGCATCAAAAATTGGCACAACAAAATCTGGGGTTCCCATTAAAACAACTTTCATTTATGCCGCCTTACTTTACGCATGACCATTTCCCGCTTTGCTGGGGGCAGATAGTCAATAAACAATATCCCATCAAGATGATCTGTCTCGTGCTGGGCGATACGCGCCATTATCCCAGACATTTCCGCCGCATATTTTTGCCCGTCATCCCCAGTCCATTCAATTGTAACAACCGCGGGTCGTGTAACATTGGCATACACCGGCAAATCATCTGGGCCAAGTACGGACAAACACCCCTCTTCTATCACTGCGGTATCTGTACTGCGTGATGTGATAACTGGGTTTATCATCTTAAATACTTCCCCATTATCAGGATTCATCATAACCAAGAAACGTTTTGTGATTCCGACCTGGGGCGCCGCAAGCCCAACGCCATTTTGTTCACGCATCATTTTGACCATTTCATCCATGCTATCCAAAATTTCAGACGTAATAACATCAACGGGAGAACATTTTTCACGCAACACCAAATCACCACAAAGTTTCATTTGCAAATTACTCATCTTTGTACTCTATTGCTATCTTTTTATTTGTTGTTATACCGCTTTTATCCTTAATTTTATCAAACCACGTAGACATATTACCCTTGCCTTCGGACAATTGCTTTAACGCGGTATCATAAGATTTACGCGCACTTTCAATGCTGTTACCAACCGAATTGAAACTGTCAATAAACCCACAGTATTTTTCATATAATTTATTTACCATATCCATAACTTCGGCAACATTTTTACTCTGTCGGTCCAGTTTCAATAACATTTCAACAGTTTTTAACATTGGAAACAACAGCGAAGATGTAATCAGCGCAACATTTTGTTTTTGGGCCGATGCATAAAGTTCTGGTTTTTTACGCATCGCAAGGATATATGCAGATTCCAATGGCATAAACATAAATACATAATCCAATCCAGAATCTTTGACTTTCTTTTGATATTCTTTGCTGGACAGTTCATCTATATGATTTTGTGTTGCCACAATAAATTCATTTGCATATCTTTCGCGCGACGCATCATCTTCGGCATTTTCATAGTTTAAATAACTTTCCATTGATACCTTGGAATCAATAATAATGCGTTTATTGTTCGGCAGATTCACAATGAAATCAGGACGGATATTTTTTCCATCATCCACATGCGAAAATTCTTCACGCACATAGTCAACACCTTCAACAAAACCCAACATTTGCAAAATATTTTCCAAATATGTTTCACCCCAACACCCTTGGGTCTTTTTATTTTTCAATGCATTGGCCAAATTGGTTGCTTCGTGCTGAAGAGAATCGCTTTTCGCAATCATATTTTTTATTTGTTCATCTATACTGGTTTTATTTTCAGTAGATGTTTTCAATATTTCACTTATTTTCTTTTCAAACCCGTCTTTAAGCGCCTTCATTTCATCTTGCATTGGTCCCAATACGGTTTTCTGCGTTCCAACCACGGATTCCTTTTGTTTTTCAATCAGTTCTGCCGATACCGCCTTGAAATCATTAAGCATTTTTTCCCGCACCCCAGCCAATGTTTCGGCCTCTTTCTTGTTTTCAGCGGCCTCTCTAACCAATGCCAAATTATCACGACGCAGGTTTTCAATATCTTGTTTTTGCTGATTTAACAGGGCGTTATATTGTGCCAATTTCGTATTATCATCTTTTTTTGGTCGCAGAACAAACACGGCGATTCCGCCGAACAAAAAACCAATAATAAATGCGACTATGTTCATAACCGAACTCCATTTTTCCCGATTATACAATAAAAAACCTAAAATTCAAGCCACCCAAAATATAATAATTGAATCATATAACCTCCCCGCTATACAGCGGGTTTTGTGGAAATTTATCTTATTTCGGCAGACCCGTTTTACGATTTATCCAAACCTGTCTATCGGCAATTTCCATCATTGGCATATCACTTCTGCTATCCGAATAAGCACGCACTACGTGCGGGATAAAACCATTTTCACGCGCCCATTCATCCATCGCATATACCTTATTCTTACCAACGCACAAAAATTTATATTTCCACGGTTTCTTTTTGAACATTTTGGAACAAATAACCGCATCAAAACCCATATCATCTACTAATTTTGGGATTAAGTAATCTGGCGATGCAGATAACAACAACACTTTATTCCCAGCAGATTTTTCTTCGGCAACTTTTTCAGCCGCCCACCCAAAACGGTTACGGCGATGCCGTTTTATAACTTCTGGGGCGAAACACCGTACCATATCAGCCGTGATAAATCGCCGACTGTATTCACGCCAATGTATACCCAATGGCTTAAACAAACGCCATATCATAGAAAATCCAATCAATGGCAGAAAAAACCAAGGGCGTAATTTATGTCTAAAACAATACCGCGCAAACACCAAATTTGAATCAGGCCAAGACAGTGTCCCATCAAAATCAAACAGTACAACATCTACTGGTTTTTGCATTTCACACCCTTTTTTATAATGATATTATAACGCGCGCCAAAAATATCGCAAACAAAAATGGGGTCATACCCCATTTTTTATTTTCTTTTCAACCGTTGACGCAATCTTTCCATTGCAAAGAATAACGCCGGTGTCAATGTAAAGGTCCAAATCAAACTTGCCCCCATACCACCAATCATAACCGCCGCCATCGCAGATTTCATACCATCGGCACTCCACAATTGTGGTAACATCCCCGCCATGACCGCGATAGATGTCATCAACACCATGTTCTTTTTATCGCTCAGTTCACTCCACATTGCTGTCTTGATATTTTCGCCATTATTTATTCGTTTTATTGTCGGTTCCAATACCAAAATATTATTATTCACCACCAAACCAACCAACATAACAAATGCAAGCATCGCCCCCACATTCATTGACGCACCCGACAAGAACAACAAGGTGAATACGCCGGCAAAACTGGTTAAAATAGATGTCGCAATCGTGAACGGATGAATCAGTGAATTCAAAATCGCCGCCAATAACATAAATGTTAGTACGGTTGCCAATAAAAACGCTGTTCCGATTTCCCCTGTGGTTTCTGATTGTATTTCCGCCATACCACCAAATTCATATCCATAACCCTGTTTCCAATCTATTTTATTTAGTGCGTTAACTATCTTTGTTTGGACGGGACCACTGGTTGATTTACCAAGGTTTATATCTATTTCTGTTATACGATTTTTATCCAAGCGACTAATATCTGGGGTTGCTTGAACCGTTTCAATTTTTCCCAATTGTGACAACGCCACCATACCTTTTTGAGAATTAACCAAAACATCATCAAACATATTTTGCCATTTGAACGGACGCGCGAATTCCAATACGATTGGGTATTCTTCGCCATTTTCCTTGTATTTATATGTGTCGTTGCCATACAACGCAGAACGCAATACTGTCCCCGCATATGAATTTTTTATACCCCAATAATCCATCTTATCAGGATCTGGAATAAACTGAATCTCGTTTCCTGGGGTTTGTTGTGCGAATACGGCGGTTTGAACCTCTGGGATATTGTTTATTGCATCCAATGCCATTGTTGCATATTGCGTACGCAACGCATCGTCTTCGCCATGTATATTTAAAACAATATCAGATGATATTACCGAAGACAAGCCTTCACCCGCACGAATTTGAATTTCTACATCTGGAATCTTTGATAATTCTGGCAATAATTCGCGTGCAATTTTTTTATCACTTTTTCGGCGTGTTTCCCTATCCGCCAGTTTAATTTTAACGGCGATATTTTGTAATCCCTTGTCCCCGATTTTTACCGATGTAGATTTTATTTCTGGAACATCATGCAGAATTTTTTCTATTTTTTCCGCAATCGCTTCTGATTTTTCATACGTCGCCCCCATTGGCGCACGTGCCGTAATATTGATTTCATTTGCATCGGTTGCCGGACTAAATTCATTTCCGGTAAAACCTGTTAAAAACACCGATATAACCAATGTCAAAAATGCCATCAAAATAACACGGCCCGAATGTTTATATTGAAATGCGAACCATTTATTTAACCAATTTCGTTTTTTCTCTTCAACTTTTGCGACCTTTTTAACCTTAACAATACGCAAAATTTTGGCAATCATCATCGGGGTCAATGTAAACGAAAACACCAAAGATAATAATGTCAGATATACAACCGTCATACCAAATTGCATCATAAACTTACCAACAATTCCGCCCATAAACGCCAACGGCAAAAACACCACAACATTTGTTCCGACCCCGGCCAACACCGAAACCGCAACACGTTTTGTACCGTCTATGGCGGCATCTTCGGCCGTTTTCCCCGCGCGCATTTCTTGCAAGGCAGCTTCTATCAAAATAATTGCGTTTGACACCAATGTCCCCAACGCCGATGAATACGCCAACAATGTCATCGCGTTAATTGTAAACCCATTGGCATCAACAAAGAATAAGCCTGCAATCAAAGACGCCGGTATCACAACGCCCGCAATAATCGTTGAACGCCAATTTCTTGTAAACGCAAGTAACACAATAATCGTAAATATAACACCAAGAATAATTCCGTTTATAGTATTTGATGTCTCATTAGAAACTACTATGGATGAATCCGAAATTACCTCCATTGTGGCACCTGGGACATGCGCGTTCAAATCTGCCTGAAACGTCGGTAAATTCTTTTGTAAATCGCGCGATATTTTAACCGCGTTTCCATCTGTTGCCTTTATCACAGACGCAATAACAACCGGATTACCATTAAACCGCGCCCCCGTATCTAAATCACGCGCCGAATCGGTAACCGTTGCAATATCTGATAATTTAAAATTTTGACCTTCACCGGTCGTAATATGCAGTTCTTTAATTGCATCAACCGATGCGAATTCACCAATAAAACGCACATTTGACGAATCGGGTCCAAATTCTATTTTACCGCCTGGGACATTTAAATTATTTGTTCCCATCGCCGTAATAACATCTGTCATTGTAACCCCATACGCCGCCATGGTTTGTGGATTTAATGCAACACGAATCGCACGCTTTTCACCACCAAAGATAGATACACTGGCCACACCATTTAGCGATGTTAATTTATTTGCCAATATATTATCCGCATATTCTTGCAGGTCGCGCAATGATGAACCACTTAATGCGATATCAACCACAGATGTCTGTAATGGATTTAATTTTTCAATAACTGGCTGTTTTAAATCTGTTGGGAATTCCGACGCAAGCGCATCTATTTTTGATTTAACTTCACTTGCCTTGTCATTAACATTTACGCCCAAATTAAATTCTGCCATCACATATCCGCTATTTTCATATGCATGGGATGTCAGTTTTTTAAGTTCTGGAACCTGGGACATTGCGTCTTCGGCCTTTTTAATAACCTGCGATTCTATTTCCGATGGGGCCGCCCCTGGATAAATAAACGTCGCCGTAACCATTGGAAAATCCAACGCCGGCGTCCGTTCAACATTCATACGTGGGTATGCAACAAAACCCAACACAACAAACAACAAAACAAACATAACTGTTGTAACAGGACGCTTTACAAAGAACTTTAACATTACAAATCCCCCACTTTATTTGACGTTTATTTTTTGACCTGCGGTGACCTTGGACAATATGATTACATCACCATCTTGTAATTCACCAACGATGCATGCATATTCGGAATCTTTGGCCACAATGGTCACACTGCGCATGGCCGCCACATCGCCATTTACGACCATAACCGCACCATCACGCACCGCATACAACGGAACAAAATATCCGTTCTTTTTAATTGAAACATAGCGCACCCCATCACCAACCCCACGTGTCCGCACAACATGCATTCCTGTATCCAAATCAATAGATGACGATACCGATACAATCTCACCATCTTCTATCTTCTGACCAGATTTTAGATTTGCCCGATAATCACCCGAAACATATGCACGATTATTTTTTATATCAATTGGGATTTTTATGAAATCATCTTGGCGTTTTGCAACCATGGTTTCAATCGATACACCATCCGATTGTGCAATCCGTATTGGATTGAATACTTCCATTCTGGATTCTATGGCAACCATAACAAAACGATACACAAACCATAGCGCAATTAGCACAAAAACCGCCGTATAGACGATTTTTTTTATTTTTTTATCATCATAATTTTTTCCAAATATTTTCATGATTATTCACCCAATTTTTTAACAGATTCTGCCGACATTAATATTTTATATTTTGCGTTCAACAGCGCCATATCCAATTGATACAACCCCGATGACACATCTGCCAATTCAACCGCGGATGTTTGCCCTGCGGCAAAACGATCACGCGAAAAACCGTATGCCTTGGCCGCCAAATTACGCGCATTTTCCAACCCTTTTAGGTTGTCGCACAGATGATTGTATTGCTGTATAGCATTGGAATATTTTTCAGATGTAATCTTTTTTGATTTATCTAAATCTTGGCGTGCGGCTTCGGCATTCATAACATCAACCGCCGCATTGGCACGGTTTACACCGCCACTAAAGATTGGGACTTTTAATGCCAACCCCAAATATGCGGATTGGGTGGCTTTGTCATTAAACATATTCTTAAAATCTTGATCCATGGTAACATAGTCATATGCGCCAACCGCCGCCAGCGTTGGATATCCACCCGCTCGTTGCGAAGACGCCTTGGCTTCATACATTTTAACCTGTTGACTTAATACCTGCCATTCGGGTGTATCGGTCAATTTTTTATTTTCCATTTTTGAAAATTCTTGTGGGAAACTATCTGTCAGATTTAACGGTTCATCTATATCTATGCCCGCCAGTATCTTTAGCATTCTGTGTGCGGTATCACGATTAAATTCTGCATCCGACAGGTTTATTTCCTTGGTTGCGATATCAGATTCAATCTTAACCAAATTACTGCGGTTTGCGCGCCCTGCCCCCGACAATTTCTTTTTTGCCGAAATCGTATTATCCAAATCTTTCTTGGCAATTTTGACTATTTCATCGGTCATTTTGGCGGTCCAATACATATCTGTTGCGGCATATTCAACCTCGCGCCGAACCATTTCCTTGCTAGATTCACTCATTTTAATAGCACTGCGAACACTGTCCACCGCGTTTCCGATCTTACCAAAAGTATAGATTGGCTGTGTTATGGTGACACCCGCCATAAATATATTATCGGGAACATCTATATTTGTAATCCCCGCCAATGGCGGAATCAGCCCTCCAATTTCTGGTGGTAATTTTACATTATATGAATCAAATGGCTTTTCCACATTCACCAGGTTCATATAAGTCGCCGTTCCTTCAATACTAAACCAACGTGAAGAATTCGCGACATCCAACGATGCCTGGGCCTTTTTTAAATTGGCATCCGCCTTTTTTAAATCATTAGATTCGGCAAGAATTTTTTGCACCGCATCATTTAACGACAAATCCATTGCAAAACCCTGCATACAGCAGAAACAGCCATATAGCGCAAAAACACCACACAACAACCTACGCATTTTTATTCTCCATCTTTGCCAAAATACCATTCATCGTCTTAAAAGATTCCACCAACTTTGCCTCATCATTTTTATCAATATCTTTAAAAATAGCCGCTATTGCCTGATGAAACATGTCTATAAATTGTGTTGCCAGTTTGGCCCCCTGCTCTGTAACCGAATACCACGTATTACGGCGATCGTTTTCATCAACCACACGCGAAACAATTCCATCACGTTCCATCTTGCGAAATGCGGCACACAGGTTTGGGGCCGGCACAAATTCGCGTGCCGCCAAATCTTTTAACCGTGAACGACCACCTATATACAGGCGTACCAATAATTGCACCTGGGCACGTGAATACGCGCCAAAATCTATCTGGGCACGATTTATCCGTTCGGACAATTTTGTAAACAAAATAATATTTTTTTCTAACAAACTTACTAATTCTTTATGAATCATGTTTGCCCCCTATACTTTTGATATATTATTAAAAGCGGCAATTATTATAATTTTTAATGATTAGAATTTCAAGTCCAAAAATCAAATTTTTTCATTTTATTATTGCAAAAAAGCAAAATCTGACTATAATCAAGGTGCTTTTTGGGGTGTCGTCTAATGGTAGGACAAGAGATTTTGGTTCTCTTTATCATGGTTCGAATCCGTGCGCCCCAACCACAGTTAACAAAATGCCCGCAAGGGCATTTTTAATACAATAAAACTGAAGTAATTAGTAATATATGTCAATAGGAACGTTGTGTCCTTTGCAAAAATTTATAAAGAAATCCACAAAAGCCAACACTTTTGGTGTTTCTGCAATTTCAGTTCTGCAAACACACTGAGTTTCCATTTCATATTCAAAATTTAATCCATCTATACAAACAAGATTTTTACTGCTTTCTTCAAACCAGGATGGGAAAACTGTGATACCATCACCATCATTAACCAAACGATATATTAGCGCCAATG
>JAEEQU010000041.1 GCA_016285415.1 Alphaproteobacteria bacterium
CATAAACAAAAAACAATCCGCCGCCAAGGGTTTTATTTATCCCCGGCAATAAATCGTTTTGATGTTTCAATCAGTTTTGCGAAATTTGCATCACCTGCATACGCCATTTCCGCCAAAACTTTGCGATCCAGTTCAATACCTGCCTTGCGCAGACCGTTCATAAATTGGCTGTATGTAATACCGGCCGGACGAACCGCGGCATTAATACGAACAATCCACAGACTGCGAAAATCGCGTTTTTTAGTACGACGATCGCGGTATGCATATTGTCCTGCCTTTTCAGATTTTTCACGCGCGGCACGATATGTGCTGCTGTGGCGACCAAGGAAACCCTTGGCGCGTTCCAGAATTTTATTGTGTTTTTGACGAACAGTTGTTCCACGTTTTACCCTTGCCATAATAAACCCCCATTATTTCAAACCATACGGTGCCAAGATTTTTGCCTGGCCGACCATGTTATCGTTCAGATACTGCGGTTTTGATCCCGCGTTATTCGCACGGGCAGATTTCTTACGCAGCAATTTTTTGTGGGCATTTCTGGCAACACGGATTTTTCCCGTGGCAGTCACAGATGCACGCTTTTTCAAGTATGACTTTGTTTTTAATTTTGGCATTTTTACCTCTTTTTGCTAGGTCCTGATGGCAATGCCATTGCCATTTCGGACTGTTTAACGGTCGTATTTTGACACAAATAAACGAAAAATCAAGTTTTTATTGAATATTCATTTTTTTACTATTAAACTGGGCACGAAATGGTTGTGAAAAAAATATCTTCCAGATTGCATACTATTATAAAGTCCGCCTTTGTTGCGGCACTGTTACCCATCATGCTTATATATATAGTTGTGGCAAAACCAGATTATAAGGTTATAAATGGAACGGCACACATCTTTTTACCGATTGCCAATGCTGTCGGGGATTTCTTTACATGGCCAATTCGGGCGGGCGGTAATCTGATTCGCAATATTCGCGATATTTCAAATCTGAAACAGGAAAACGAAGAATTGCGGACGCGTCTTGATATGGCGTTGGCCACCAAAAACGAATGTGATGTCGCATTGCTTGAAAATCAGCGTCTGGCACGCGAATTAGATGTTAAAAGAAATTTAGATTACGAAACAGTTATCGCAGATGTGATAATTGATAACACCGCAATAAACCACGGAACATTCTTGATAGATCGTGGTGCATCAGATGGCGTAAAGCAGGGTATGGTTGTTGTTTCATTTGATAATACAATGGTTGGAACGGTTATGGACACCGGAACCCACTATTCACGTGTACGCGCATTAAATGATTCTGATACAAATATTGCCGTTCGCGTTGCAGGATCCGATGTTTATGGTTTCCTGCGGGGCAATGGTTCGGACAGTCCAACAATCGGTTTCTTTAACGATCCACAATTCCAAGGGGGCGCGGGCATAAAATTACTAACCAGCAGTATTAGTGGCATATTACCCCCAGGCATATTTGTTGGCACAATGCAAAACAAGACAGATGTTGATGTTTTATCGCCAAGCGACCTATCCAGTGTCATAGTGTTAAAGTTTAATGTTAATCAGGAAAATTACAAATGAAGCAGACAATTATAAAATATTTGCAAATTCTGTTTCCTTTTTTGATTACAATTATGCTGTGGCGGCTGTCTATGCCGTGGTTGAATCCGGCTGGGATTTTGGCGATTATTCCGATATTTTATTGTTCGTTTATAAAACCCGTGCCGTATTTTACGGCATTTGCTATTTTATTCTGTTTTTTAATAGATTATAAATTTGATACTGTCATATTTTGGACCGCATTGTATTGCACATATTATGCGATTATGAATATTCAAACAATCATAGATCTTACGCATACACGGAAATTCGGCCTATACGCATTTATGGTATTCTTTGGAATTGCATCACTATGCATGATGATGTGGTATTTAAATTGGTTTGGTTTTTTCGGTGGAATTCTAATGTTTGTTGTAACAACACTTTTATATATTCCAATAACAATGTTAACCAAGGCGGCAAGTAATGATTGATACAGAAATATCAAAAGTTTTTGACCGTCGCAGCGCACTGTTTTTAACCACAGGGATGGTTTTAACATCTATATTGGTGTTGCGTATGTTGCAAATGCAGGTTTTTAACTATCGTGATTATAAAAAGAAAAGCGAAAATAATTCATTTCGTATTCAGGTTAATATGCCACAACGCGGTAATATTTTATCTAAAAATGGCAAAAACATTTCACATGATGCGCCAATTTATCGCATATATATTATTCCCGAAGAAACAGATGATTTGGAAAATTTGGTGTCTGTGGTGGAACGTGATTTAAACCTTACGAAAAAACGTGTTGATAAAATATGGCAAAGAATAAAAAAGCAGCAAAAGTTTCAACCAGTATTGGTTAGTGAAAATACCAATTGGAATGTTTTGGCCGGTTTGCAGGCAAAAAATCTTGATGGATTACATATTGAAAGTGGCTATGCGCGCGTATACGAATTGGGACCGGCGGGCGCACAATTATTTGGTTATGTTGGCGCGCCGGACAAACCCGTTGCAAACACGCCATTTTATACACATGGTATAACCGGTCTTGAAAAGCGGTTTAATAAAGAATTATCCGGTGTGTTCGGGCAAAATGTTCTTATAACAAATGCGGTTGGGCGCGTGACAGGCGAAGATAAAACACAATTTAAACCGTCGGTTATGGGGTCTGATATTCAAACCACAATAAACGATAATATTCAACGCAAATTATATGACCAATTAACATTGCATAAATCTGGATGTGGTGTTGCCATAGATATTGAAACCGGTGATATTTTAGCAATGGCATCCACGCCAAGTTTTGATCCGAACTATTTTTCCAGTGATGATGCCGAAGAATATATTGCGGGACTGCGTCAAAACTTTGCGAAACCATTTATGAACAAGGTTTTTGAGGGGCTGTATCCACCGGGGTCAACATTTAAGATTGTTGTGGCACTTGCCGCATTAGAAGCGGGCGCGGTTACACCAAATGAAACGGTATTTTGTCCGGGTCATTGGGATTATGGCGACCGCCGTTATCACTGTTGGGAGAGCAAGGGGCATGGTCGTGTAAATCTTGTTGGTGCATTAAAACATTCATGCGATATTTATTTCTATCAACTTGCACTGCGCATTGGTATAGATGCTATTAAGCGTATGGCTATTCGGTTGGGTATGACCGAAAAATATATGGAAGATATTATTTCAAAACAAATGCCTGGTGTTATCCCAGACCGCACATGGAAGGAAACGAATATCGGTTCAAAATGGGTGCATGGGGATACCATTATTTCTGGAATTGGCCAAGGGTTTATTTTGGTAAATTGTATGCAATTGGCGGTAATGGTTGCACGCGTGGCATCAAACAAGCGCGTTGTTCCGCGTTTAATCAAAGAAGATTCTGTGCCACAATTTGAAAGTATGGATTTTCAAGAAAAAAATCTTAAATTGGTTCTTAACGGACTTGAAGAGGTTACCAAAAAAGGTGGTACCGCCGCAGGCAGTGCAATAAATGTTAAAGGTGCAAAAATGGGCGGTAAAACCGGAACATCCCAAGTTCGCAGTATTTCCCGCGCAGAACGTATATCGGGGGTATTGACCAACGAACAATTAAAATGGAATATGCGTAATCATGGATTATTTGTTGGTTATGCACCAACAAATGCACCGCGGTATGCCGTATGCGTGATTACAGAACATTCTGGTGGCAGTGGCAGTGCCGCACGTACCGCCGCAAGCGTATTAAAAGAACTATTAACAAATAATCCGGTGTAAAATGGCAAATCAAACACGTGTTTCAAATGCAAATATGATGAACTTCTCGGAAAAATTGGAACGTTTTTCTTGGGTGATGTTTGCGCCTATTTGTTTGGTTTTGATTATATCCGAAGTTATTTTATATTCTGCCGGTGGTGGTTCATGGCAACCATTTGCTTTATCACAATTGTTTAAAATTATTATGGGGCTGGGCGTATTTTTTATCGCCGCATTTACGAATATAAAATTCTGGTTAAAATCTGCATATACTGTTTATGCTATCGCCGCAATTCTTATTATTTTGGTAACATTTGTTGGCCATACTGGGATGGGTGCACAACGATGGTTAAATCTTGGGTTTATACATATTCAGCCATCTGAATTATTTAAAATCGCACTGGTTATGGTGTTGGCACGGTATTTTGCATGGATGAATTCTGTTGAATTAAGCAAATTTAAAAACTATCTTGTTCCATCGGTTTTAATGCTGATTCCATTTGGCTTAATTGTGATGCAACCCGATTTAGGAACGGCTATATCTATTGCGCTTATTACAATAGGTATGTTTTATATTGTTGGTGCAAATAAAAAATGGTTTATTATTGGCGCAATTTTGGCACTGATGGCGGCCCCAGTCGTTTGGTATGGTGGTATGCACCAATATCAACGTGAAAGAATTATCACATTTTTGGACCCAGATCATGATGCCAAGGGTGCAGGTTATCAAATAAACCAGGCAAAAATCGCATTTGGCAGTGGTGGTCTGATAGGCAAGGGTTATATGAACGGTTCCCAATCCCAGCAATCTTTTTTGCCAGAAAAACAAACCGATTTTATATTCACTATGCTTGGTGAAGAATTCGGATTTTTTGGTGCATTTGTGATATTATTAATCTACACAATCATAATAATTATACTATTTTGGGCGGCAAAAACATGCCGAAACAGGTTCGGTCAACTGGTCTGTTTTGGTTTTATGTTGAACTTTTTCATTTATTATTTTATAAATATCTCTATGGTATTGGGCGTTATGCCAACCGTTGGGGTGCCATTACCGTTAATGTCCTTTGGCGGCAGCAGTTTGTTATCACTGATGTTCGGATTCGGACTTTGCGAGAATGCACACATACATAAAGACCAACAATTATCGGCCAAAGGAAGTTAAAATGAATTTACTGATTGTAGAATCTCCATCAAAGGCAAAAACGATTGAAAAGTATTTGGGACATGGGTGGCGTGTTATCGCATCCGTTGGTCATGTGCGTGATTTGGTTCCTGAAAACGGCAGTGTAGATACCAAAAATGATTTTGAAATGCATTGGCAAATTATGCCTGGCAAAGAAAAACAAATAAAACTTATCACGGACGAGGTTAAAAAGGCAGACGCAGTTTATCTGGCATCCGATCCTGACCGCGAAGGAGAGGCAATTGCATGGCATATACTGGATATATTAAATTCAAAAAAACTACTTGGGAAAACACCTGTATACCGTGTCGCATTTCATGAAATAACCAAACATGCGGTAACAGATGCAATCGCAAATCCGCGTGAAATAGATTCAAATTTGGTTGATGCATATTTGGTACGACGTGCATTAGATTATCTAATTGGTTTTGAAATATCGCCTTTGTTGTGGCGTCGTAATTTGGGACGTTCCGCGGGTCGCGTGCAATCGGTGGCGGTTAAATTGGTTGTTGATCGTGAACGCGAAATAGAAGATTTTAAACCACAAGAATATTGGTCGGTTGCCGCAGATTGTAATTTAAATAACAATATTTTTAATGCGGGTCTTACATTATTTAATGGTAAAAAAATTGAAAAAATGACATTGGCATCTAAATCAGATGTTGATACGGTTTTATCAAAACTTAATACACCAATAAATGCAAAAATATCAAATATAGACAAGAAAAAACTGTCTTATCGGCCGTATGCACCGTTTACAACAAGTACATTGCAACAAGAAGCGGCGCGTAAATTATATTTTTCGTCCAAGAAAACAATGTCTGTTGCACAGAAACTTTATGAAAATGGATTTATTACATATATGCGTACCGATGCGACAAACTTGGCTGTGGACGCGGTCAATGAAATACGAAACTTTATTGGTAAAAATTATGGCAATGCATTTTTACCAAAATCGCCAAATGTTTATGTAACAAAATCTAAAAATGCCCAGGAAGCACACGAAGCAATCCGTCCAACGCATTTTGATGGTGGTAACACAGAACTTTCTGGTGATGAAAAGAAACTTTATGATTTAATATGGAAACGCACAATTGCATGTCAAATGACAAATGCAGAATTTGATTCTGTGGGTGCAGATATTTTAACAAATGATGGTATCGCAACATTCCGCGCGGTTGGTCGCACACGCACATTTGATGGTTTTATGAAAGTTTATATAGAAGATAAAGATGACGCAGATGATGAATCTGATGCAAAATTACCTGTTATGAATATTGGCGATAATGTCATAATTACAAAGTTAAATACTGATCAGCACTTTACACAACCGCCGGCAAGATATACCGAAGCGTCCTTGGTTAAAAAACTTGAAGAACTGGGAATTGGGCGTCCGTCAACATACGCAACAATTATGTCAACCATTGTTGATAGACAATATGTTGAACAAGACCGGCAACGCAGATTTCATCCAACGCCGGGTGGATGGGTTATTGCGGCATATTTGGCAAAATATTTTTCAGATTTGGTCGATGTTAATTTTACCGCAAAAACCGAAGATACATTGGACGATGTTTCAAACGGTAAAACAGATAAATTAAATGCATTAAATGATTTCTGGGGTGATACAGAAAATATGATTTCTGGTGCAAAAGATGTAAAAACCGCAGATATTATTGACGAGATAAATAAATTTATGAATAAACACCTGTTTGGCGAATCTGGTGATAAATGTCCAAAATGTGGTGGAAAACTTGGAATAAAATTATCAAAATTCGGTGCATTTGTTGGATGCGAAAATTATCCAAAATGTGATTATACAAAACGTCTCGGCGGCGAAGAACAAACAGATAAAAAACAAGAACCAAAAGAACTTGGTGATGGAATATCTTACCGTATCGGTAAATTTGGACCATATGTAACCGATGGTAAAAAGAACGCAAGTGCAAAGAAATATACATCTGAAACGATTACACTGGAAATAGCCAAAGAATTATTATCTGGGGAAACAAAAAAAGCAGAACCAATTGAACTTGGTAAAAATCCGGCAACCGATAAAATGATTTATTTCTATCCAACGGGACGGTATGGTGCATACATTTCATCAAATAAGGTTAATGTTAGCGTCAAAGAACAACCTGATTTGGAAACCGCAATTGATTTAATTAACAATAAAAAACCGACAAAGAAATTCCGTAAAAAATAATGGCGAAATATGATAATAATTTTACCGACCAATTACGTGAACGACTTTCTATTGTAGACGTTGTATCGCGGCGTGTACCACTTGTTAAAAAAGGTCAAAATTATTGGGGATGTTGCCCATTTCATAATGAAAAAACACCGTCATTTTCTGTTCGTGAAGACAAGGGTTTTTATCACTGTTTTGGTTGTGGCAAACATGGTGATATTATTTCTTTTACAATGGAAATGGAACATGTTGATTTTATGACCGCAATAAAAGAACTTGCGGAAATGGCCGGTATCCCATTACCCGAGATAAAACAAAAAACCAAAGAACAAATAGAAGCCGAAGAAACATATATAAGTATTACATAAGATGCGGAAAAAAATTATGCCGAAAAATTATATTCGCCGGATGGTGCACACGCATTAGAATATATACGTGGGCGTGGTTTTACCGATGAAATGATAAAAAAATATGGTATTGGTTATGCGCCAAAAAATAATATTATTGCGAATAAATTTGTTAATACAAAACAAGATAAACTTATTTCTACGGGTCTTGTTCGGCGCGGCGAATATGGGATGTACGATTTCTTTCGTGATAAATTAATGTTCCCAATATTTAACGCACATGGGCAAATTGTCGCGTTTTCTGGACGATCATTGGATGGGTCTGAACCAAAATACATAAACACAACCGATACAGAATTATTTCATAAACGGCAAACTTTATTTGGTTTTAATTTTGCGCGTGAATCTATACACCGTGCAAACCGCGCCATTGTTGTAGAAGGACAAATAGACGCAATTCAAATGCAATGTAATGGTTTTGGTGAAACGGTCGCACCACTTGGAACCGCATTAACCGAAGACCATATTGCAATAATATGTAAGGCAAATCGTAATATTATTTTTTGTTTTGATGGTGATAATGCTGGGCAAAAAGCGGCGGCACGCGCATGCGGTATTGTATTACCATTTTTGCGTGATAATTCTGATGTACGATTCGCGTTTGTTACCGGCGGAAAAGACCCAGATGAAATACTGCGAAAATCGGGCAGGGCGGAAATGGAAAAAATTATAAATAATGCCGTTCCGTTGGTTGATTTTCTTTGGGATATTACAAATAAAAATTATTTGATAAATACACCATCAGGAAAAACAATGGCCGAAAAATTTTTAAAAAAAGAACTTGAAAAAATAACTGATAAAATATTACGAAACGAATATGAACACGAATACGATTCACGCAAGTTTAACCAATGGCATAAATGGAAAAAAAATACAGATACCGTGCGTATAGAAATACCAGATATAGATAATGTTGTGAAAAATACTCTTGTTTTTATTGTAAATAAATATCCAGAACTTGCCGAAAGATATGGTGATTTTATAAGCAGGTTTAAATTAAATTTTGATATAATACAAAAAGATATAAATCTTGATTTTAATTCCGCCGAAAAATATTTGGTATCATTAAAATTACAAAAATATATTGAATCACTTGAAAAACAAAAACGCGATTTAATGGTTAATAGTCTTTCGGGTAAAAATGATGTACACGAAGAAATCCGCCGTATAGATGAAGAACTTATTCGTATGCACGAAAAATTTGATTTGTTGGTATAAAATTATTAGTGTTTTCTTGAAT
>JAEEQU010000042.1 GCA_016285415.1 Alphaproteobacteria bacterium
GTTCTGCGGTGGTAAGCCCAGGTAACGCCACAACCTTAAAATCATAGTTAAAAAACCAACCAGGCTGGTCTAATCTGTTTTGAATATCGATATGTGCCCCAGAATTATTCTCTATGGCAAAGGAAAGAATTTTGCATTGTTCAGCTGGCTTTTCACATGGGCAGCATCTAAAAGTTTGAGGATTTGGACCGATAATTTGAAATCTCTTACCGAACGTAGTGAATATAGGTGCGTCCTTAATTACATTAGCCAAATTTTGCATTATATTGTCGCCGGTTAAAATCACAAAATTATCATTGCCACTACAATAACCACCATGCCAACTTTTGTTTTTTACCTGAATGCCAGGAACATCATTTGTTTGTGGAACATTAAGCCACGCCAAAGTGTCGTCCAAACATTCTATAACTATTTTTTTCATTGGAATCATGTTTGATCCTTTTTGCGTTATCATTTTTGTCTATTACGATTTATTTACTTTGGTTATGTGATGCAATTAGTTTATTAAAACATTGCTCACAAATTCTACATGTCTCTACTGCCGCAACACCCTTGCGTTCCGCGATTATCGCGGGACATTCATCAGGCGTATAACAAAATTTACACGCATCCACCATCATTGGATATACAAATGTTTCAAACATAGTCATTACTTTGATCTTGATGCCATTTGTTTTTTTATGTACATGTTTTCACCGCGCGGGCAATTTTCGCACATATGTTGAACCTTGGTCATCCATTCTTTCGGGTCTATTACAATACCGATGAATATTTTACGGTTCCATGGCCATTCCCATTTGTATTCAACATTAATATCCAATGCCTTGGCCTCTGCAATTAGTGGGCAATTCCCAATTTTAAAACCGCACCCTGATTCAATACGCGCCAGGTTGTTGTTTATATAGATTTGTTTCATTATTTAGAACCTTTTTCTTTGCATTGTTTGCATTTTGCATGAATTGCATCCAATGTTTTGATATAATCGTCACGTGCATCTTCATATGATTTGGTTGGTTCCCATAATTGTTCATTTACAGATGGACGGAACAAATTTTGTTCTTTGGCCAAATAAGTGCGTACAGCGCAATTATCAACATTAACACATTCTGGACAATTTTGATGAACCAAATATGTTGTAAATATAGTAAACATGGTTAATCCTTTATTGTAATGTATTAATGGCTTTCTTTACCTTTGCACATAGCACATATTTGACAAAATACTTTGGATGTTTCTTTGGCTAATTCATCGGACGCAACAACAATTTCTACATTTTGCTTGTCTTCAAAATGCAACCCATTTGTTACCGCGTATTTTATCTTGGAACATTGGCCCAGTGGCGCATCACAGCGCGCTTTTACAATTGTTTTATCATTTATAATTATGTCTTTCATGATTTTCCCCTTGTTATAATATTATTTTGAATTGTTTTTGCATTTCGCGCAAAGATTTTTCAGATTCTTTTTTACGCGTTCAATTTCTTTTTCTGTCCCTTCTATGTTAATAGTTACGGTATCTGTGCGTGATATTCCATATTCTTTTTCTTCATCTTGGTGCGAATATTCTGGATTATAGAACTTACGCGCGATATTTCGTGCATAGCAATGAATTGGATGTTCTGGGCATTCACGATCAATAACCATTTGTCCATTTACACAGAATAATTTATGCTCGTGAAAAACAGGTGTAACATCTTCGTTCAACATAATTACATCACCCGCGCAAATCATATCATACTCCATTTATTGTACATTTATAATTTTGTTTTCAAAGTCAACGGTGGCGCCACGAAACGCAACCATATCGCCGTTGTCCATTTCAATAATGTCACCTGCACCAAAGTTTTGAAAGCATGCGACATGGCCAATTTCGGTACCATCACGAACCACGGCCATACCAATTAAATCGGCCTGATAATATTCGTTTGGTTTAATTTTGGGCAGGTCTGCGCGATTAACAAATAATTCTGTCCCGCGCAGTGTTTCTGCCATATTTCTGTCGGAAATACCATCAATGCGTGCGATAATAACATTTGTGTTCGGCAACGTGCGCACAAAGTGCAAGGCATCGGGTGCAATGTTTATGCCGAAAACCGCCAAATCTTTAAAATCTGACGGTTTTTCGGTAAATGTTTGAACACGCACTTCACCCCGTATTCCTTGGGGTGCGACAATTTTGCCAACCAAAATGTGTTTATCTGTATTCATGTACGCCTTGTGTTTTCAACAATTCGTCACGTATGCTTAAAATATACGACATTTCGTCAACGCGGTGATCACGTGCGTATTGCCGCATAAGTCCTAAATTCCACAGATAACTGTCGTAAATAATGCATTCTAAATACGGATCGTCAAACTTTACAGTATTAAAAACGAACCGCAACGCCTTGCGTGCCAGATAATTCTGATAAGGACTATCTTTTACTTTTTTAGGTGACATATTGTTGATTCTATATAAATTATTCCGCGGCTGCTTCTGCTGCAGGTGCTTCTTCTGCTGGTGCTTCGGCTGCGGCCTTGGCGGCTGCTTCTGCGGCGGCTTTTTCTTCTTCTAACTTGGCCAATTTATCTGCTTTGTCCTTGATTTTCTGCATAGTTTTTTCGGACTTTTGATTTTTCTTGGTCTGATTTGGAATTTCGCGTTTTGCAACCAAACCGGCATTAGCCAAGAAACGATATACGCGATCCGAAGGTTTTGCACCCTTGGACATCCATGTTTTGATTTCATCAATTTTCAAGGTAACGCGTTTTTCATCTGTCTTGGCAAGCATTGGGTCATATTTACCAACAACGCCAAGGATATTCCCAGAATTACGTGCATTACGTGAATCTGTAACAACAATGTGATAGTACGGACGTTTTTTTGCACCATAGCGCGCCAAACGAATAACAGTTGCCATATTTATACTCCTTTTGTAATAGAACTGTTTAAACCACAAAGAAAACCGCCATCAAGGATGAAACTCATCGGATGATGTTCCTTATGCATACCGCATACAGGGTTTATTCAAATGGCAATCTTTGGGATTTGCACGGGCATTATGTAACATAAATACACAAAAGTCAAGCAATTCCGCAAATTATTTCGTTTCGCCGATATAAATATTCATTGCAACTGCAACATCTAATAACGGGTCATCTGGTTCTATATACGCGTTTGATGTACACAAATCACGAATATTCGGATCGCGTGATAAATCACCCGCCGCATAGAATTCCGACAATGGTACCGTCACACACTCGTTCCCACGCAATGCCGTCATAACATTGGTTTCGTTATTTTCAATTGCGTCCAATGCGCAGGTCGCCATTTTTGACGCCAAAATTCTGTCTGCCGCGGTTGTATCGCCGGCGCGTTGAATATAATCAGGAAATGCTGCACGGTTTTGAATACTCGCCGCGGTCAATTTACGTGAAATCATATCCGCCGGACGTCCCGAATGACCACGCAATGTAATTCCTTCGGACACCATAATAATACCATAGTCGCGTGGAACCGCACGAATATGTTTAACCAATTTATCAATATCAAATTTTATTTCTGGAACCAAAATTGCATCGGCACCAACCGCGGTTCCGGCATTTAATGCCAACCGTCCACAGTCGCGTCCCATTGCCTGAACAATGAACCAGCGATGGTGACTGCGTGCGGTCAATAACAATTGGTCGCAATAACGGGTTAATTCATTTACCGCGGTATCAAAACCGATAGTTTTATCGGTTAGTGGAATATCAAAGTCAATTGTCTTTGGAATACAAATCAGGGACAGGCCACTATAAATATCATGGTTTTTGTATGATAGCGAAAAACTGCCGTTGCCACCAATTAAAACCAGTGCGTCCAATTTCAATTTTGCCAACGAATTTTTTAGCATCTTGTTAAATTGCGGAATTTTTCCAGTTTCGGCGGCATTTTCAAAATTCATCATACATGCATTGCCGTTGTGCAGAAAACTGCCTGCAATGCGCGCATTTTCCACTGGTATCGTATCAGTTGTCATTTCAATTACATTTGGTGGGCATGTGCAAAGCCCATCTGTGCCATCAACAATTCCGTAAACCCGCCAACCGCGTTTTGTTGCACCCAATACAACGCGATTTATCACACTGTTAAGACCGCTGCAGTCGCCACCGGTCGTCATAATTCCAATTTTTTTCATATTTTCCCCCAATAACAGCCAAATTATATCATAAATAAGTTGACAAAGAAAGATTTTTTATGCTATTTTGTCTAATGACGAAAATAATACTCTGTCCAAGGGGGTAAAACATGGCAAATAATAATACCAATACTATCGGCAAAACAAAACGTTCCACTGATAATATGATAGATGATGCAATCGCGCAACAGGATAGTTGGCTTGCCCGCCGTCGCAATTTTACGCGTCGCTTTCTTCGTCGTCGCAACAGCGCAAATGAAACCGTACCTGTTGAGGCAAAACCAGTACCGACAAAAAGCGAACGCATTCGTGAGAAAAATCGTTCGGTGTTGCGTGAATATTGGTTCCCAATTTTGTGCGCGTTTATTGTATTGCTGGTTACAATTTGGGTCGTATTCGCACATTCATCTGCACCAGACAGGGTTGTTGTGTTGGGCGCAAATACAAAAAATAGTACTATTGAAACCGTGTCAAAAGACACGGTTAAAAAAATTCCTGAACCGACCGATATACCGACATTTGATATTGCACGCATACAACAGGACGGTTTGGTTGTAATGGCGGGGCGGTGGCAATCAAACAAAAGTGTTTCGGTATTGGTGAATAAAAAAATTATTACAACACAAAGAACCGATGAAAATGGCGAATTCGTTTATACCACAAAATTCAAACCCGGAAATTATACCGTTTCTTTATTGGGTGTAGAATCCAAAACAAAATCCAAGGATAAATTATTCCTGTATATTTCAGATGCCGATTATCGTAATTCTGTATCATTGCTTATGACACCCAACGGCAGCAAGGTTCTGCATTCCCCATCGGTGTTAAAAGATGGCGATTTAATCGTTTCAAAGATAGATTATTTGGATACTGGTCGCATCGTTGTAACCGGTAACGCATTGCCGCGGTTCAAAGTGTCTTTGTCATTAAATGATAAGTACCTTGGCGAAGCACGTGTTTCTGATTACAGAAGTTTTGGCCTGGGCGCAGATGTTGGCGAATTGAAGTCAGGCAATGAATATAATCTGACTGTTCGTTTGCACGATGATTCCGGTCATACGGTTGCAACGGTAAATCATAATTTTGTTATGCCCGAACCAACCGGCGATAGTGATACATACTATACGGTTCGTCGTGGCGATTGTTTGTGGATAATTGCGAATAATTTCCTGCGCAGTGGTACACGGTTCACAATAATTGCGGAACGCAACAATATTGAAAATCCAGATTTAATTTATCCGCAACAACTGTTGCAGATTCCTATGAAATAAATGGTGATGCCAATGAGCGATGATAAAATCTTTTATGCAAAAGACAATAATGTTGGCAACATTGTTGATACTCTAGAAGAAGATTGGACACTATTAGAAGAAAGATTTAATACTTTGGAAACCAAGGTTGTCACATTGCGTTGTCCCGATGTTTTGCAACGCATAAGGCAACAACAACGTGTATTAAAAAAACAAAAACCAACGAAACAGGTATATCGTGCTGCGATGCGTGAATGGGAAAAACTGCAACAAGAAATACAAGAAGTTATGCAAAATCTAAATAAAGGCAATGCATTATGACCGAAGAAGAAGTGAAGGCGATTTTGACTGGAATAAGTGCGTGTTGGGCTGAACTGACGCCGGGCGAAGTTAAAAGTTTGTTGCGCATTTTGGCGGCGCATGGAACACCGCCGGTATGTTCGGCGTGTAACAAACCGATTTATGATTTTAAAGAATTTTCATGGGGTCATTGTTTTGCACGTTCATTGGGCGGTCCAAACACCATACTGAATATGACACCAATGCATGTTGCGCGTAATGTAGAAAAGGGTTCCAAGATAGACGAAAAACAATTTGCCCACATAGATCCAGATTTGTTAAAAGAAATAGAACCTATGAGCAAAGGCAAACCAAGACGCACCAGCAAGAAATTTGCGGAATCACATAGACGCAATCACGTGCGGTTGAACGGATGGACCGATAATAATAATCGCCATGGTGGCAGGTAAACCAAAATATAACCGGCAAATGCCGGTTTTATTTTTGGTGCGGGCGAAGGGAAACCGCATATATAAACACACAATGAGTTGCGTCATTAGCAACGAATTGATGTGTGCGTTATAAGGTTACCCGATTTTACCGACATAAAGGTGGAAACATGGTGCGGGCGAAGGGAATCGAACCCTCGTCTAAAGCTTGGGAAGCTTTCGTGCTGCCATTATACCACGCCCGCAAGATAAGTGTTCATATTCTATACATTATATATTTGCTTGTCCAGTGGAAAAGAAAATTTTTTCGCTTAATTGTTGCCATCAAAACTGCGTTCGCCGTTCAGCAAACTATCATCATACGCGGTGTATGTTACCCCCTGATATTGTGAATGCATGCGCGAAACATTATGATTTGTTGTGCTTAAACTTAAATAAAATACATCGCCCGATTCCGTTTTAAAGTTCAATGATGGCGTGGTGATTTTGTTTTGACGTGTATAAAACACACCGTTGTTAAGGTGTAATTTCCGCCCACAATCATTTGCTTCGTCTGCGCCATGGCCATATCCAACCGTGGTCAGTCCCATTGGACATTGGCTATGTGTGCCGACCGAACCATAATTTGTTGTGCTTTCTGTTGCCCAATATCCGACACCTGCATTGGAACAAGATATATCATTTGCGGTTGCAATGTACGAGCCACCATCACAATGTATTTGGCATTGTGTGATAAGTGTTTTTCCTTCGGTGGTGTTCGCATTATATCCAGGTGGGCATGGGGTACATTCACCATTATTCATATATGTTGCCCCTGGACACAATATCAATGTGCATATAGGATTATACGCGCCATCGTTTTGTATGCTGCCGTATCCCATATTGCAAGTTGTTGTATAAGTGCAAACATTATTAACAATTCCGTCAAAACTGCATGTTGCGTTTGTTGGGTCGCATGCCTGACATTGCGACCATTGGGCAGTTAAGGTTTTATCTTCGTCATATTCCCATACGAACGATGTCCCTGCGGGTCGGATGTCTTGTGTTCCTGATACAGCCCACCCAGTAAAGATATATCCACTACGTGAACAAGTGTTCGCCGCCGGAATAAACGATGTTGCGTCTTTGGCAATCGCGTTTGATGGCGCGTTCCCAGTGCCCGCACCACAAGAATACGTTACGGTATATTCTTGGATTTCATCAACACATTGTGATGCACTTGTTGCATTGGTTATCATGGTTGTTTTTCCTTCTTCGCACATTGTGCGCGGTGCGGCCGTCCCATAGTTTGTTATAGATTCTGGTGCCCAATATCCAATACCAACATCTGTGCACAACTGAACATTTACATCGTCTCCTGCAACAAAACTTCCCGATCCAGCATTAGGATAGAATTCATCGGTTACGGTGTCATACATCCCAAGCGAATTATCGCCGTTACGACGAGCGGGAATAAGATGTCTGACGACAGTATTATTACTAATAAGTTCAAAATTATAGATTTTTACATTTCCAACACGTTGTTTATTGGCGCTAACCGATCCGACAGTAATAAGACCTGTTAAGGTTGATAAATTACCAACGGTCAGGTTTAATGTTGTATCATCCATTTTACATGTCGCGTTTTGCGAATTTAGCAAAAATGTGTGTTTTTCTGTGTCTGCGGGTCCAAACGTCACTTCGCTGTTACTGCCCGCACTTTGACACAAAAATAGACCGCCGTTGGAAATTCCAAATTTAAATGATTGTGGTTCTTTGACCGCCCCAGTTTGTTTCCCCTTGGTCGTATCAAGGTATTGAAATGTCATTGACATAATTGGATTTGTTAAGTTAGATACCATAAGACCGGTGTTAATCCATTGTGTCCCAGATGTTTGAATGTATTCCAACTCTGTATATGGGCCAACCATTGCCACCGGCAAATATTGACCGCCATCACAATGTATCTGACATTGTGTCACAGACGTTTTACCGTTTGTTTTATTATAGTCATATCCAGTTGGACATACACTGCATATTGCTGCCCCTGGGGCAGGGCTGTATGTCGCACCTTGGCATGGGATACAATCAGACAAACTTGTGGCATTTTCAATATTTGAATAAGTTCCAGCTGGACACGCTTTTTTGATCCCCACTGAACCAAAGTTCACAACTTGTTGCCCGACATAATGGCCTGTGCCAACATTTTCACATATGGTTGTAACATCGTTACCGTATGAAAATTCACCGGTTCCACTGTTGGTAAAGAATCTGCCTGTAACAGTGTCATATACACCGACTCTGCCAGTAGCATTTTCCCTTACTGGCAAGAAATTATGGGCCAATACACCATTTTCATATAATTTGATATAGTACATACGTCCTATAAATATCTGTTCTGTTTGATGCATACCATTATCAAACAAATGAATCGGAGTATTTGTTACAATGGTGACTGTATGGTCGCCTTCTACAAGATTGCCATCAGTGGTCAAATAACGCTTGTTTGGTGTAATTTCAAAAGAAAGATCATGAATGGAGTTTGCGAGGAATTCCTGGGGAGAGCTGTTTAATCGACCACCCCCAACCTCCATCCACAATTTAAACACAGACGGTGCCCACCCAACAGA
>JAEEQU010000043.1 GCA_016285415.1 Alphaproteobacteria bacterium
AAAATTCGTTTTTGCACCAGCAGTTTGTTACGAAATAATATTTTCTGATTCACTGATTACCAAGGGTAAAACTCCTGATGCAATTATCAATATAACAAACGATAATTGGTTTGGAAAAACGCCTGGAACGTACCAGCATCTTGATATGGTGCGTCGTTATGCCATAGAATCAGGGTTGCCGATTGTACGTGCAAATTATTCTGGAATAAGTGCATTTGTTGCACCAAACGGTAATATAATTGCCGATATTCCAATTGCAATTTCGGGACATGCCGATGGTTCGGTATGTGGTGCACATAGAACATTATATCGCGCATTGGGACGTGATATGTGGTTAATAATTATGTTGATATTGTCGTGTCTATGTTGTTTGTGGGTTGCAGATATGTCACGAAATCGTGATTAAAATTTAATTACGAAAATAGTTAAGAATCCATACACGAATTGCAGATGATAAATTGCTGCGCATATCGCGGTGTGCGTCAATTTCACCGATGATTTTTGCAACGGATGTTTTGCGTGCCGCCGCGATTTCGTGCAATGCGGTTATGAATTCTTGTTCCAAAGAAATACTGGTTTGGTGCCCTGATAAAGATACAGAAATTTTTTTCATGGTTTATACGCGTCCCCCAAGTAAACAATCTAAAATCGCGCGATATGGATCGTCATATTTGCGCAATGTCCCAAGATTTAAATTGTCCAGCAAGAAACATGTTCCAAATGAATCAAATGCGAACCAAAATAAATCATTACGGCCAAATATTGTTTTTCCACGTATGGTTGCAATATTGGTCAAATCTGAATTTATCTTAAAAATGTTGGGTGTTGGATATTTGGGTGGACGGCTAAATTCATTTGGTCCAAATATGTATCCGGCACCAAGACGCATACCACCACACTTTTGATAAATATTTATCATATATCCTGGTAATACAGCGGCGTGAATTTTTTGCAGGTTTATATTTGTTATATTTATTTGTCCCACAGTCGCAGCAGGTGCAAAAATAACATTACGTTCGCGTGCCTTTATAAAAAATTCTTGTTCCGTCATATTGATATCTCTTTATACTTGGCGTCCCTTGGCCGAAATGTTGGCGGACATCTGGCTTAATCTATCAGCAACTGCATTCCCACCGTTTCCCGCAAGCGTTGAATGTATCGGCAGATATATCTTTTTCTTGGGATTTGGTAACCAAACAGTGTCATTGCCTGATTGTTCAATTATGAATCTATCAAGGTTTTGTGATAATGGAAATGTATAGCACATAAATAAATTATCTGTGCTTAAGGCGCCGCCCCATATCAATGGAACACGAAAACGAATAGACAGGTTTTCGGGAATTTCGCGCCCAGTCAGCAATCCCATAAATTCTTCACGGCTAAGGTTCATTAGGGCAAGTTCTTGAACACTATCAGACAGGGAACGCGCAAATGTATGGCATAATTCTTTGTATTTCTGGAACCAATCAAGTGGCACCGAAACCGTCCGCGGATTTATCGGCGTAACCGGTAAATCAGCCATCTTTAATGATTCAAGACGTTTTGTGGCGATTGCCTCGTTCCATTGCATTATTCTTTGCCTATGTAATTTGTAACCGTACCAATATAGGTGGATATAGCATCAAATAAGTCGCTATCAAAATCATCAGGTTTAACGTTTTGATGTTCTTTCATAAATTGTTTGAACGCATCAATATTATCAAATGTTGATATTAAATCATGTTCTACGGTTGATGTTGGTGCGATAATGCAACCATGCAAGGTTATGTCGTTTGCACTGTCCCCAAGGGTATCATCAAACAGGTTTGTCAATGTCTGAAATGCATCAACCATATCTTCGCCTGATGCGTTTGATGTTCCAATCCACAATGTTTGATTATATCCCAATGCAACAATTGGTGCACCAAGTTTCCCGATTCGTTTGCACGGTTTCATAATAAACCCAGCGGATTCAAATGTCGCGTTAATATCCGACCCCAGCGGATTCTTGGGTGCAACCACCGCGGTTGGCGTTGGGGTATTCATCCGTTGAGTTGGTGGTGTAAATTGTTGTGGATTTTGCTTACGTGCCATTCCAGACATCATCGCCGATGGTGAACGTGGTCGTTGGTTGCTTGTGGGACCAGCGGACAAATTAGAATGCACTTCGGCTTCATTATGTATGGGTGCAGGTTCTGGTGCCTGTGCTTTTTGTTCCATTGGGGTCAATGCGTACGGTTGAACTGTGGCTGATGGCAATGCATTTTTGCGTGGACGTGGCCGGACAATGAAATAAAGAACAACCAATGTAATGCATAATGACAATATCAACGATAGATAAAAATCCAGTTTGATATTTGTACGATTTGCCTGAAGTGTAGATATATATTCCCAATGTGTCGCGGAAAATATATCAAATCCGTATCGTATGTTCATCCATAACGTCGTGGCCAATGTCATTGTCATTAGCCACAGCAATCCAAGTAAGATTTTATCAAAATTTTTTCTCATTTCGTTTAAATTATATCATATTTGTGATAAAGTAAAAAGTGTTATGATAAAAACAGATGAAATTTTTGATCCAATAGATGATATTTCATGTGCATGGGTTCCAAATGGAACCGAAGTGTCGGAACTTGCCGTAATATCAGAATTTGTTGTGGAAAAACATATGCAATATTTGTCATTGCCCGCCGGGACAGTCGGGACGGTTTGGCCATGGCTTGAAAATGATTCTGTGGGAATGTTGGTTCGTCTTGGGTTCGCACATGATGTATCCCCAGATACCGCAATGTCTGGATTGGCCGCCAATGTTACCGATGCGTTTCGGCATGGTGCATCGGGAATTCAGGTGTTCGTTCATTATTCGGATATACCTGCTTTTATAGAAATGATGCAGCAAATGCGTGATGATTTGTTTTTTGAACGCTATTTTTCTGTTGCGATAAATATTGACGAAGTACCAAGTAATGATTGGGTCGGTGTTTTTGAAATGCTTAAGAAAATACGTCCGAATTCTGTTTTAATAATTGCAGATGGCGATTCGTTTAATCCAAAATCAGATTTTTTGGGGCGCGTGTACGCCATGTTGGAAAAATGGAATTTAGATTTTGCATTGCATATCATGTTTGGAAAAAATATGATGCGGGTTAGCCATGTTTTACGCCTTGTACAGAAAATGCAGCCGAAATTGATGCCAGATTTTCGCGTGTTTATTGTTCCACCCCAAGAATAATGTATTTTGGTTCGGTTGTGTGTGCCATATTTTTCTGTTGGTAACGGGTTTTAATAATATCGTGCGCTGAATCACAGATTTTAAGATTTGTATTTTTTACCTGGTCCAAAATCCAATCGTAATATTCCCAGTGGTCTGTGCCGATTATAATTTTGCCACCGTGACCAAGATTTTTGGCAAGCAAGGTTAAAAATTCCGCGTTTAGTAATCGGCGTTTTTCGTGTCTTGCCTTGGGCCAGGGGTCCGGATGCAAAATCCAAATTTGTGAAAACTTGAACTGTATTTTATCAAACAACAGGCGTACATCGTCCGGCCAAATGCGTAAATTCTTGTATTCGGGCAGCACGGCATCATTTTCATCACAAATCGCAGAGAGCAGGGCGGCAACCCCGTTCACAAAGGGTTCGGCACCGACAATAATTTGGTTTGGAAAATCTGTGGCTAAATCACGCATGTGTTCGCCGGCCCCAAAACCAATTTCCAGAATGCCATTTTCTTCATCGGTGTTTGGCGCGATTTTAGGCAATACAGTTTCAACCAGCCGTTCTTTGCGGGCGGACAATTTTTTGCCATGACGGCGACCAAATGTTCTTATTTCTTGTTTTTCCATAATATTAGTATAAAATGCGAATATTGAAAACACAAGGATTTGATTATGAGACAAGGTTTATCGGAAGATTTAATTGCACGCGTATTGGGTGCGGCACCAAAATATACACTTGCCGAATTAGAAGAAAAATTTCCGCCACGCGAATTGCCAGAAGGTAGCATGGTGACACGATTCGCCCCAAGTCCAACCGGCTATATGCATTTGGGTGGGCTGTATAGTTCATTGATAGATTATAAATTGGCGCAGCAATCTGGTGGAATATTTTTACTGCGTATAGAAGATACAGATACCAAGCGTGAGGTTAAAGAAGCGGTTGATTTAATAATCAGTTCTTTAAATAAATTTGGTATTAAAAATAATAACGATGAAAAATATGGTCCATATTATCAGTCACAACGCAAAGACATTTATCATTCGGTTGCGGCGGAATTATTAAGAACGGGACGGGCATACCCATGCTTTTTAACCCAAGAAGAAATGGATGAAATTCGCGAGAATCAGAAAGCCGCAGGTTTCGCCACGGGCATTTATGGGGAATTTGCACGCGACCGCGATATCAGTGAAGAAGATATTATCAAACATCTTGATAATGGCGAAGTGCCATCGATTCGGTTATATTCAATGGGCGATGTGAATAAACGTATCATTTTCAAAGATGCGGTGCGCGGTTCCATTTCTGTGCCAGAAAATAATGAAGATATTGTTTTAATTAAATCTACGGATCGTTTACCAACATATCATTTTGCACATTTATGTGATGACCATTTTATGCGGGTGACACATGTTGTTCGTGGTGAAGAATATTTTGGAACGGTTGCGTTGCACATTCAAATGTTCCGGATGATGGGTTGGCAATTACCAAATTATATTCATACGGCGACACTGGACAAAATCGATGAGGAAACAGGCAAACAGAGAAAATTGTCCAAACGACATGACCCAGAGGCAAATGTTGAGTTTTTCTTGATTGATGGTTGGCCAACCGATGCAGTAATTGAATACCTTGGAAATATTTTGGCGTCGGGTTATGAAGAGGCAAAGTTGAAAGGTGCCGTTAAAAATTTCTGGGAATATGAAATGAAGCCGAAAAAAATTCCGATGTCTGGCGCGTTGTTTGACATGAAGAAATTGGAATGGTGGGCCAAAGAATATATCGGGGCAATGCCCGTTCCTGATTTGGTTAAATCTGTGACTGATTGGGCAAATGAATACGGCGATGAAAAACAAAAAATGCAGGTTCGTGACACCGATTATCTGACAGCAGTGCTGGCCATTGAACGCGACAATCCAAAACGTATACGTAAAGATTTTATCACGTGGAAACAGACACTGGAAATTGAAGAATTTTTCTGGGATGAATTGTTTGTTCCAAATACCGAATATGCGTATAACAAAGATGTGTTAAATGCGTTTCTGGAAACGTTTAATATTGCCGATGACAAAGATACTTGGTGGAATAAAATTGTCGCGATTGCCGAAAAGTTTGGTGTGAAAAATGGTGATGTCGCAATGAATTTACGTGTCGTGTTATCAGGTCGCACAAATACACCAGACCTGTATTCCATTATGCAGGTAATGGGTGAAACAAGAGTTATCAACAGGGTAAAAAATGCAATTTAAGGCAAATTTTAATTTATTACGCGAATGGCGTGATGCGGAAAAATTAAGGACACTGGCAGGTGACAAACCATGTGTTGCTATATTTAAACGCGATAATAAGACATTAGTATATATGTGTGATATGCATTGTTACAATATATCTTTTAATATGGTTGATATGTGTTTTGCCAATGATTTTGGTATAATACCTGATGTTTTATTAACAGAAATGCGGAATACTGGATTTGAAAGACGGTTTAATTGGCATGGGTTGCAGGATAATACACTTGCGCATGCGGCGGCCGTCGCGGCACAGCGAAATATTCCAATTGTGTTTGCAGATTTATCAGATCCACAGATGGTTGATGTGATAAATGCTGGGTTCCCAGATAATCAAATCACAGAAGAAGATTTGTATAAAGTATTTAATGCTGGGGGGCCAGATTCCAAAGGTAATTTGTATCAACAAATGTCGGCATACGTTGACTTATATGGTCGCGATAGATTTATGGTGCAAAATATTGCTGCAGCATTAAATAAATATGATACCGTTTTTGCAATTTTTGGCAGTGGTCATTATGAACACCAGCGTCTTGTTTTAGAAGATATGATGGGAAAACCAGAATATATTACGCGTATAAAAAATATGCGTGCCGATTTTTCAGATTTAAAAATAGAGCCAATAAAACTTTGTGATTTTGAAATGGGGAGGGGCAAATGACGAAAACGCGTAAAACGGTTAGACGGCAATTAAAACAGGTCCGTCATGATAAGCATGCATCTGCGTTGTTGCGGTGTCTGCGCGCAACGGGATTGTTCCGTTGGGAACGCAAAAGCACACATGGTGAAGAAGTATTAAATATTTTAACCCATGGTATTGGTATTGGACTTGCGCTGGCGGGGCTGTCGTTATTGGTGGTGTTTGCGGCGATTTATGGAAATGCGTGGTCAATTGTATCGTGTGCGATTTTCGGCGTAACAATGTTCACACTTTATTTTGGTTCAACAATGTGTCATGCAACCATTGGTAAAAAAAGTGAATGCTTTTTTGAAGTATGGGACAGTATCGCTATCTATGCGTTGATTGCCGGCACATACACGCCGTTTCTGCTTGTTAATTTGCGTGGTGCATTGGGTTGGACGGTGTTTGGAATACTTTGGGCGATTGTTATTTGGGGTGCGATTGTAAAGTTTCGTAATCCGCACCAGCAACCAAAATGGGTTGTTGCGCTTTATCTTATTATGGGGTGGACATTATTATTCATATTGCCAGCGATGATAAAACATATTCCACCGCGCGGCCTGTGGTTTATTTTGGCGGGCGGTTTGTCATATAGTATCGGGGTAATTTTCTATCTGTGGCGAAAATTGAAATTTTCGCATACGATATGGCATTTATTCGTAATTGCGGGAACGGTTTGTTTCTTTTTTGCGGTCCTATACGGCGCGATTCTTGATGTATAGCAAATGGTTGACATTTCAAATTTATCGTAATATAATGATGAGCATGAAACAGTTTATGTTCATCTTTACAACATTCACAACTACAACCCCGTTTGGGGTGCGGTAATTTCTATTTGCGTTTTTTATGACGCGTTAATATAATCAAACAGTTAAAAAATAACAAAACAAAAAAAGTAAGAGGATTTATTATGTCATATCCAATCGAAATGATTCGGCATTCGCTGGCGCATGTTATGGCGGCGGCGGTAAAAAAACTGCACCCGGATGTTAAATTCGCGGGGGGACCAGCCATTGAAAATGGTTTCTATTATGATTTTGATACCGAATACCGCTTTTCCGAAGAAGATTTTGAAAAAATAGAAAAGGAAATGCGCGATTTAATCAAATCTAATGGTCGGTTTGAACAAAAAATTGTGGAACTGGACGAAGCCAAAAAGATATTCGCAGATCAACCATATAAAATGGAATGGTTAAATGAATATGATGCGGCGGGCGAAAAGTTATCTATTTATACTTTCCGCGACTTTACCGATTTGTGCCGTGGTCCGCATGTGGAAAGTTCTAAAGATTTGCCACGGGACGGATTCAAAATTCGCAATGTCGCCGGTGCGTATTGGAAGGGCGATTCTAAAAATAAAATGTTGCAACGTATTTATGTTGATGCATTTGAAAGTAAAGAAGCATTGGATGCGTTTTTGAAAATGCAAGAAGAAGCCGCGGCGCGCGACAATCGTAAACTGGGGAAAGATATGGATTTGTTCCATTTTGAACCAGAATATGCACCAGGTGCGGTATTTTGGCATGACAAAGGTTATCGCATTTATCGTCGTATGATAGATTATTTGCGTATGCGTCAAGAAGGGGCAGGGTACTTTGAAATTTCAACCCCATCTATTATGGATCGGTGCCTGTGGGAACGCAGTGGCCACTGGGCAAAATATGGTGCGCATAATTATTCTGGTACTACCCAAGATGGCAAAGTTTTCTGTGTAAAGCCGATGTCTTGTCCAGGTGGAATGTTGGTGTTCGGTCAGGGAATTAAATCTTATAAAGATTTGCCAATGTATTTGGCAGAATTTGGTAAGGTTTGCCGTTACGAAGCCGCAGGTGGTTTGTCCGGGTTGATGCGCGTGCGCGAATTTACCCAAGACGATGCGCATATTTTCTGCACCGAAGAACAATTAGAAGATGAAGTGGTGAAGGTATTGCGCTTTATCAAAGATGTTTATGCAAAATTTGGGTTTGATAAAATATCTATGAAATTGGCAACCCGTCCGTTGTCAGAATTCCGTATTGGGTCTGACGAGGTTTGGGACAAGGCCGAAGGTGCATTAAAACATGCGTTAGATGCAAATGGTATTGAAGACGAAATTGCGGAAAATAATGCGGCGTTCTATGGACCAGAGATTGATAACTATCTGAAAGATTCTGATG
>JAEEQU010000001.1 GCA_016285415.1 Alphaproteobacteria bacterium
ATATATCTGGTGTAATCAAATTTACTGTTTCGAATACAATTCCTGCTTTTTTAAAATTATCGGTAAAATTTGGAATATATTTTTCTTTCGTTTTTTTTATTTTTTCTACACCACCAGGTATATAAACAATACTTTTCATATCTTTCAGTTCGGCTTTAAGCATATCGCCCAATCCGTGTCCAAAAATATTGTTAACATCAAACCCACTACAATAATATCTTGTCATTATATAAACCTCTTTTGACAATTTAATTCTAAATGATATATTGCTGTTTTTCAATAATAATAAAACACGAGTTTCGCCCACACACCTCAACCAAAAATTCAACCGGCATTTTGCCGGTTTAATTTTTGGTCTGCGCACGGATCGTTGCGCGCCCAAGAAAAACACTTGCGGAATTTTCTGACAGAATTTAAAATCTGGACAATACAGTACAAGGAATATCATGACACAAAACAAATATCAAAACATTATCGCTAATGAAGAAGTTAATCAAAACAAACTGGACCGCGCCGATGCAATTATTTCCGAACTTTACCACAAAATGCCTAAATATATCGCCAATGGTCACGGACCTTTTTTAGCCGCAATTTATGACAATGACGGAAATTTAATTGCAGAATCGGCGAACAGTGTTCTATCAGACAAATGCAGCAATAATCATGCGGAAACAAATGTAATTCGCGCCGCCGAAGAAAAACTTGGTACACACGATTTATCAAAATACAATTTATCGCTGTATATAACCGCCGAACCATGCATGATGTGCATCGGCGCAATTATGTGGTCGGGAATTCGCGCCGTTTATTATGGTGTTCCATCCAAAACCGTTCAGAACATTACCGGATTTGATGAAGGGTTCAAGCCAAAATGGTTGAATGAATTTGCAGCACGCAATATTACTGTATATGGAAATATTGCACCCGAATCTGGTGAACGCGTATTGCGCGACTATGTCACCAATGGCGGGACCATATACAAACCAAAACGAACATATTAATAATATATGTCAATCGGAACTTCGTGTCCGGTGCAAAAATCTATAAAGAAATTAACAAATGCACGAACCTTTGGCGATTCGGCAATTTCGGTTCGACAAACACATTGAGTTTCCATTTCATATTCAAAATCTAAATTTTTCAAGCAAACCAGATTTTTACTACTTTCTTCAAACCACGACGGGAAAACCGTAATGCCATCACCATCATTGACCAAACGATATATCAACGCCAACGAATCGGATGTTGTATTTAAATGTTTTGCACGTTTTATAATACTTTGATATTCTGGCAAATTCATATAACGATAAACCATGCACAAATCATGGTTTTCAAGCAAATCATTTATGTTTTTGGGGGCACCATGTGTGGATAAGTATTTCTTACTGGTATAAAATTTCAAATGCGTTTTAAATTTAAATAATACCGTTCCATGAATGTTTGTATGCAATTTTGGTTTAATAATCAAAATGTCCATATTTGATATATCTGGCTCTTTTCTCATCAGTAATTCCAAACGGATTTTTGGATATTTAGCATAAAATTCAGATAAATCTTTCATTATAAAACTGCCAAATAATCCCTCTTCCGTCCATACAGACATAGAACCAGACAAAGAATTTATATCAACAAAATTTTCTGCAATTTTATTAAGTAATTCTTCTATGGCACAGATATCACTATATATAAGCTGAGCAGAATTTGTTGGTTGGCTGCCATCAAAACTGCGGTTGATAAGTTTAGTATTAAATCTGTCTTCTAAATTTTTGACCAATTGCGATAAATTAGAACTCTTGATGCCGTTTTCACTGGCGGCGACTTGAATACTACCCTTATCAACTACCTCCTTTAACGCAAGCAATTCTTTTAATAAAATTATCTTTGATTTTAATGTTGACATACTTCTATATTATATAGCCAAACATTTTTGTAAACAAAAATATTTAATCGCAGATACATTTTACAAAATCTTCCAGCTTTTTCCCCGTAGAATTTAATATTTTTGCAATACTGTTTGTCGAAGGCCACCTTGGTTGGCCATACTTTGACCAACGTTTACTCTTGTTAAATGTTGTCGCATCCAAACCAGAAAATCTTGCCAACCCAGAACAAGACATGTTATGTTGAAACGCGAATTTATCTATTGCCTGCCATATATCTTGATGCGTCATTTTTAACTCCTTTTGTTGTAACACTATCTACATTATATTCATTCTCAGGAAATTTGTTTTATCCTGTTTTTATATATCAGACATCTAAAAAAAGGTACAAAAGGAGCATAAATCACATCAACCAGCGCAGAAAAAATATCATATAAACAATAAGATAATCGCACCGCCCTAGGAATATTGTATTATAAATCTGTAATTTTATGGTATACGTATAAAAAACGGCCTGTATATATTAGGTTTCTAATGTTTTTTCAAGATTTGTTTTTCCATAATAGGAAAAAATCTACTGACGTTATCAACCGCAAAAAATTGGGTTTTAACAACCAAAACTAATACCATTTTGGACCATACATTTTATTAAAATGCGACTATTGTTATTCATCAGCAAAATGTTTCCGATTCGAATCCAAGTAGATTTCACAAGTAAAGAGCATAGAGAAATCATCATAGGGGCGCCACAGCTTTGCTTTAGCATGAGCGTGGGAATTGAGTGAGCCACAACCAAATTTATACAAAAAAGCAACTATTTTTCATATCCAAGTTTTTGTAACAGATATGGCAATCTGACCGATTCTTGCGTAATATTTGGACATTGTTTTGATAATATCTCTAATCTTTTTGGTAAATAATCAACCATTTCTGAATAAAGCTGAATCCATGGTTTGCATTTACCATCACTATAAAAAGGTATCCCAGGCGTTAACTTTTCTACCGGAACCATAAAATCTGCAGTGCCACCATCATCCAGTGAAAATATAATGTTAATGCTTTCTTTTGATGGTTTTACACAATTTTTTACATCCAAAGAATTTGAAGCATTATCAGAGTGTATAATTCTGAAATGAGATTCTATATGTTCTTCTGTCGTATCTTGGGCGCCAATACCAAATTCGCGTGCACGTCCCCAACTGCCAAAATTATGCGTTTCTATCAAAAACGGAATATCATTCACATAAAGGCCAAAATTATATCTTGTCGGGACATCGGACAACGCCATATCTGAAAGTTTAACCCCATTTTTTGCCAACTTACAAAACAAATTATTCAACCTATCATAAATTTTATAACTATCCTCATCATTTGGATTATCAGGAATAACGTACGCATCAAAATCAAAATATTCCCGTAATTCAGAATTACATATCCGTGATATTAACTTCATATTTGCATCTTCATTAGAATGAAACTTATCAACAGATAACGAAAATTTTATTTTCTTCTTATAATTTGAAAAATCTATATTATCCAAACTTTCCCACACGATTGAATTGATTGTATTATCTTCGGTCCACAAAGAATTTGTTCTAATATCTAATCTATAATTTCTATTTACACACTCTTGAATCAAATTTGGTATATAATCTGCAGAATAATGCTTGTACGCGGTCATAACTTCCCCACCATTGAACCCAATAGAACGGCTAAAGTTTGGTTCTTGGTCAAATTGATCAAAATAAAACAAAATATCTGAAAGCTTCATAAAATTTTTTGGTTGATGTGGCCCCGCAGACATAAGGCAATGCTGGCAAAACGCATTACAATACGTTGTTAAAAAAAAGTGCACAGTAAATTTTATCGGCGTGTGTATTTGATTCATATTTTTTGCCTATTACAATCATAAAATACACTAAAATTTATATTTGTCAAGACAATTGATCATAAACACACATCGTTTCCACCAGCCACAAAGGGTAAAAAATGATATTTTATCTTAATTCCACTTTATAATCGGCATGATTTCGGGTAATTCGGCACCGGTAAAATGTCCGCGTCCCGAAAACTTATGAACGCGAATATCCGGAATATTTTTTGTTATTTTATCAAAACTGCTGTTGATATACGGTGCATCATCATCAGAAATCATCAGATCTATACCCTGCTCTGTCTGGGCAACCAAATCATTACTTAAATTTATATCATGATAAAATCCAAATGGTTGGAAATCTTCCGCATCAATATATGGGGCAACCAAAACAACTTGGCGAACTTTTAATTCTGGGTGTTTTGACAGATATTTCAAAACAAAACCGCCACCCGCCGAATGTCCAATTAAAACGGTGTCGGCATTAATATCTTGGCTATTCATTATTTTTTCCCATTCGTCATATTTCATAAACAATACGTGTGCATGTGGGAAATACGGCCGCTGCATAATTACATCGTGTTCCAGTTCAACGAAAAATTGTAACCAATCTGCCCAACATGCATTTGCATCATAGGTCCGCGTATTCCATTCATATTTCGGCCCCATCGCACCATGGCAAAAAACAATATTCATTTCCCTTCCTTTATTTTTTGCGGCCATACATTCTGTTAAAGTGTAATGCATGCGCGCGTTTTACCTTTCTTAATTCTTGTTCTAATTCATATTGCCATGAAAATATACTGTTTATTTTTAATTTGTGCTTACCTTCCTGATTCAACAGGGATGCCGGAACATCGCAATAACCATGTTTTAAATCAGCATAATACCCTGATTTATACTTTGGATCATAATTACATTTATTGGCATAAACTTCGTACAAACAAAAATCAGCAGGATAATAATGATACAATATTGTAAATTTATGTACACCTGTCTTAAACAGCACACTAAAACACAAAACATCTTTTTTCCCATCAATGTGATTAAATGTTCGCTGTGTTAATCTTTTTTTGGCCATATAATCATCGGTATCCGAATCAAATTTAAATTTCTTAATTTTTGCATCTGTATATTCATCGCATTTAAAATCAACGGTATTCAAAAATAGCATATAATCTAATTTGGCAACTGGACGATACAGCATTTTGCCTACTTTATCTTTATTTTGATAATTCAAGTTATGATCCCAAATCGTCAAAGTATTGTCTGCATTAATAACCACAAAAAAATCATCTATCGGACGAATCAACGATTTTTCCGTGCGACCGCCTAACTGTTCTTCCAGTTTCCAATAATCAACACATGCATTGGCCACGGGTATATTGTACTTTTCGGCCAATGTATACCGACGGCCCATGGTACGATCAGAACGGGCTTGGTCCGCCGCCGGACATATACTGTACCCATTGATATTACACATCTCGTGGTCGCCAAACAAACCATATAAATCCATATGGGAACCACAATACCAATCGTTTATGATAAATTCACAATGCGGGATATTTACAAATTCAGACATTATTATGCGACCTTACTTTTACTCTCACACTCCCGATACTTATAGTTGTTTTATAGCATAATTTACATAAAAATCAATGCAGATATATCAAACCGATTTTTTATATTTTTCCCACAAATTCGCAAAACCATTTTCGGCCTTGTTCGCATCAGACACAATCGCCAAATAAGCATAACAATATAATGAATTTATCGGGTCGTTATATCACGACCCTGCTGTTGTTGCAGTGGTGGCAATGGTTGATACTTTACCAAATTTGGATTTGCCTGTAATACCTGTTGAACACATCTGCCAATGTAATTCGCAACTTTATCCTCTGGGTCACTAAGAGTCGGGTAAATCCACCGCCTTGCCCCCGATGGATATTCTTTGATAACCTTGTCTTTTACATACCACTTATACACTGATTCCAGAACCTTAAATATCGTCTCTGGATTTTCCACCTGTTTGTCTTTGAAAATTATTGTCATCCCAAAATATGACCCTGATCGTCCCTGATACCCCTGAAATGGCCGATTTTGTTCCCCATAGATAAGATAACTATATGCTATATTATTTCCAACAAGACGTTTAATATCTTTTTTTATTCCAGTATCTGATGTATAAAAACCTTCACAAAGCGCACGCCCAAGATCACTGCACTTTGAAATTTCCTGACCAATTACAACCCCATGAACTATTAATTCTGCCATTGGTATACTCCGATTATCATTGTTATAATGATGATACCATAAAAATTGCAACTTCTCAACTGCGCATCATGGTCATATTTTAAAAAACTATTTTACTGGCATCACAAAATACACTTCCGCCTTGCGCGGTGGCAATGCCGTATTCCCCGCATCATAAAACAATTCGCCATCTTTGTGCACAATTTTTATATTTCCACAACCTATTCCTGTATCGTGTTCGCCGCGCGTATCATTATAGTGCGGATACCGTGTTGAATCGATTACACGCAATTCCATATTTTCATCATCGTTATTTAATACCTTGTCAACGAACATACAGTGCCCCGCCCCATCGGGAAACACCACAACACAAATACACCGCGGCACTGGTTCCAACAAGAAATGCCAATATTTAAAATTCTCGCGATTATTATAAACGAAATAAAAATCCTGACAGAAAAATCTGTTTATCTTAATAAAATCATTTGCCCGCAAAAAATGTCGTAATTCCACCAATGCCCGACGATACCCCATTTGAAACAGACACCAATATACAAACCCACTGCAATCCATATGAAATGAATTTTTTCCATCTATGCTATCAATATAATTGGAATGATTATATTCCGATATTATTTTTTGATTTAGAATTTTATCTATAAAATCCATAGTTTTCCCCGTATAGCACCATCGCCAAATTATGACATTTTTGCCAATTTTGACGATATATTAAAACTTATTCTTGTGGCCAACACCAGTGCACCACCCATTACCAACAATGACCACCGTAATATTTCTATGCCCCCAAACACCCCTATATACAGCAACATAAGCAATACAAGCCAGCGTCCCAACCCCAACGCCATTTCACGTGATGCCATATATTCCGATTTATACTTGGCCGCAACCACCGGTGATTGAACAACATTAAACATAATAGTTTCACATATATAACACAGTATATTCATCGCGGTCGCAACCATAAAACAATAAATTAAAAATGTTATTTGACTGGGTGCGGCAACAAAAACACATATTCCCGCAACCATCGCCAACACACACATATGCATAACAAATCTAAAATGTCTACGTTGTGTGTACCGACTGTATAACCAAGATATAAATACCGTACAAATCGCAAATATCGTTGTACAAATACCAAGGTTTAAATCTGTATGGAAAATGTATATCGTATACACGGTCACAATTGTATCTATTAAATTTGTCATTCCACGCAGACATTCGGCAAATAACATATTACGAATTATTGGGCATCGGGAAACCCTATGCATAAACCCACGCAATTCCAATGGTTCTTTATCTGTTTTATGTACCCCACGAATCATAAACAGCAGTCCAAATTCCATACATATAATGATTACCATAACCTGGGCCACTTCTACAAATGTTCCAAATGTAATAAATATACCCAATAGTGTCGGTATAATAACTTTGCTGGCATTTTGCCACACACCCTTTATACTATTAAATTTCGCCATCTTGCTTGGTGCGATTTTTTCGGCCACTATCATGTTATATGGAAAATGATACAAACTCTCGGCAATACCATACATTATACCAACCATAAATAATTGGTCTATAACCGTATCCCCCAGCACCACCAATGCCATCATAAGAATTGCGTATGCGACCAAATGAATACCAAACACAAATACTTTGTTATACCTTTTACAAAAATATGATGCGACAAAACTTCCAATCATTAGCGCAAAATATTCCATCAACTTAAATGTAGATACCGCAGTTATATCATTTGTCACCAAACGCATTATATATGCGACCAAAAATGCCCCAACAAACATGCCGGTCAATTGATTTAATATAGAAAACACAATTAAAACCCAAGAACCACGGGGCAGACGCATTTATTCTCTCTCTTATTAACTATCAGGAATTATATCATAATTCTACACTTTGGTCAAAAGCATGCGATTGATTTGGATTGCGAATTTGACACAAATAAATTTTCTGTTTCATATTTACTTTATACCATTTTTGTACTAAAATTTATCAAAAAGGGGAAATAAACATGGCAGGTCAAGATTTCTATGCCACGGCCGTAGATTTAGTCGTAAAGAATAACAATCCATCAATATCATACATTCAACGCATGTTGAATATTAGCTATAACACAGCTGCTGATTATATGGAAAAAATGGAGGCTACTGGCATCGTATCCGCCCCCAACCAAGAAGGTAAAAGAACTGTTCTAAAAAAATAATGCCTATCCAAAGACCAGATATTAAAACCGCAAAAAATATACTAGCCGATGCATATAAATCGGGACAGATTCCATTTAACGCAAAAATTGTTGAACCATATTGTGACGGGGGTTCTTCATTTGCCTTGCGCTGCATTGATACTGATGGCACAGAATATGCGGTTCGTTTTCCAAATACAGAACCAATATTAAACAAAATATTGCAAGAAAGCGAAATGTTGCAATTCCTAAATACGCAACATATATCTGAACAAAGTGGTCTGGCAATTCCAGAAACACATTATACACCACACGACACGTACCCATTTATATGGCATCAGGCAATCGTTGGACAAACCATATTGCCGCACAATTATCATGAATTAAACGAAACACAGAAATCAAATCTCGCTAAAAAAATTGCTGTATTCATGCATGCTATGCATACTTGCAAATTGCCAAATACATCTGGTAAATCAACAACAGATTTTGTAATTGCGCAAATGAAAGTACACGATTTGGACACACTTGGCAAAAAAATACCTGCACCAATATTACAGAAATATAAAGCATTAAATTTAAATACAAATTATCCAGAACGCTTATGTCATTTTGACCTGCATGGTCGCAATATGGCATTAAATCCAAAAACGAAAGATTTAATAGGTATTTTTGATTTTGGCGACACCAGTGTTCGCCCATGCTTTTTGGATTTTTATAAATTATCATTTATTCACCGCGACCTGACCCGCCGTGTCATAGAAGAATACAATAAGATATCTGATATAAAAATAGACATCCGTGATGTTGATTTGGCATATCTTTCTGCTATTGCCTATAGATATCCGCACAGTCAAAATGATGGCATTCTTAATAAATCATTGGAAAATTTTGTTCAAGATATAACATCTACAAATACCTTGAATTTAAGTCAAGGCCACAAAATCTAATGTATAGACGACTTTAATTCACTGCGAATTTTCATTAACATTTGGCCCATACGGTTATTTCCACCACGTCCAAAACCACATTTATAACAAACGGCACATGATTTAATCAATATTGCATCACCCGTGGTTAATAATAATTTTGCGGCATCTTTGTTTTGATTAAACTTTGCACGCAATCCTTTTTCCATAATATCAAATTTCATATCATCAAATCCTATACGGCGGTTTACCTTGTATTCAGGTGTTTTTGTTAACAGCCGCGCATCATCAGGATTTTCTAAATTTATAATATGACAAAAACGCGAATCGTTCGCATAAAATTTCATTGCCTGATAATAATGTTCAACGGTTGGGAACACATATTCCTGTCCATCAACGACCATCTTTATCGGAAATGCCGACAGCGGACTAAGGAAATAGTATTCACCAACCGGTAAACAAAATTTTATTTCATTTGGCATATATCTTTATTTCTTTTCTGACTTTACCAAGCATATCATGCCGATTGCCAGAACGCAAATAAATGTTACCATCATCAAAATACCGGCTTCTATACTCATCTGCCAGCCCAAATGGATACCAAACCACATTGGTAATATCCACAGACCCAACGACATAATCGCGATACAACCGAAACCAAAGAACACCATCAGTTTTGATACATTTGACACTATTTGCATTTCATTATTCCTTTATAGTTAAATTTTCTTTAATGGTTCATGACAATCACCCGCGCCATCCTTGGGACAACATGCGAAAACCATCTGCGAAACTTCTTTGAACTTTTCCCCTGCACAGCAACCATATTTATTTGGCTTTGCGCCATCGCTACACAAACCCTTGGCACGATTTTCTTCTGCCTGGCGCAACTGTTCTGCCTGCTCCGCTTCTATTTCAGCCTGGGTTTTCTGTTCCTCTGGCTTTTTAGATGGTGCAACCTCTACAGGTTCTGGTGCAACTTCTTCTATTGGTGCGACATCAATTGTAACAAGCGGATTTATGTTATCGTAATTACGCACAGGCCGACGATTCGCACGTGGCGCACATTGCCGTTGCCGTACCAATAATGCATCCAATTCTTCTTTAAGTTCTGGATGCGCCGCAACATCGGCACGCAATTCGTTAACACGTTTGTTTATATCGGCACATGTTTCACGTGCTTTAACAGTACGCGTTTCCGTGGTTACAGCAACCTCTTCTTCTACCACTTCTGCTGTATCATCTTCTTCGTCTTCAGCATCATCGTCAAATTCAAAAAACTCATCAAAATCTTCATCAACTTCTTCAAGTTCTTCGGCAATCGCCATATACGACGCATACGGGACTGTCGCAATTGCCAATATTCCCAAAAGCCCTAAGATTTTTATATTCATCTTGTACACCTTGGTTCCTATATTATTCTTCTATAACCCTTTGCAGTTCCATAATAAAATCAACACCAGGGTTTATAAGTTTTTCAACTTTGTTTATATACTTTTTTGCCTCGTTTTGCATATGCAATTTCTTATATGTATTTACTTTGGTGCGAATCTCATTCTTGTCAATATCAGAATCATTTATACGCACCCCTTCGGCAATTTGTAATTCATCCAGTGCTTTTTGGGCATATTTCTGCTGATTTTCTGGGCATCCATTTTCAACCATTTTTGAATATATCTCGGCATTGTGTAAATGGCAGTCATCACAATTTTCAAGTCGTTCCAGTAATGTAGATTCTATTATCTTACAAGGTTCACTCGTATTTACATCATCTTTACGCAATACATAAAACACACTCATTTCTGCCTGAGCCAGTTCTTTATTTTTATCTCTATTTTCTGGGCATCCACTAACAACCAATTTTTCGTAAATTTCCGCATTCCATTTGTGCGAATCTGCGGCATCATATCGCGCATCATTAATATCCGTTACCAAGTTCGCCATCAACGCCCTTTCGCGCATTTCACATGGTGTCACTGTTTCCTTGGATTCAACCGCATGTTTTACATGTTCAACCAAACCTGCTTTTTCGGGGCCTTCTGCATTTGCATGTTTATTGCCCAAAAAGGTGCCACCAATCATCATCCCGCACAAAAATATGCCACACAGTGCAAGCCATGCGACAATTTTATGTTTGCGCGTACAAATATAACATGTTTCACAGGATTTAGTATTGTTCTTCATTTTTCTCCCCCCCGTTTTATTTCAATTATTTAACGACACCGTTTTTAATTGTTATGCGTCTATCTGCGCGATTCGCCAATGACATATCATGCGTCACAAACAGCATCGCCATTTTATTCTTGCGCACCAAATCAAGCAACAATTCAAATACCGCGACCGCATGATTTGGATCCAAACTGCCCGTGGGTTCATCGGCCAACAAAATATCTGGCATATTTGCCAATGCACGCGCAACCGCGGTGCGCTGTTGTTCACCCCCAGACATTTGCCCCGGTAAATGCGATGCACGATGCGCAACATTTGCGGCCTTTAATAATTTCATTGCGCGCGCAACCGCCACATCTTCGGCGACACCCGATGCCAACATCGGCAACATAACATTTTCCACCGCCGTAAAATCAGACAATAAATTATGACGCTGATATACAAATCCCATTTTGCGACGACGAATCATTGTACGCATTTCATCGTTCATTGTATGCACTGGGGTTCCTGAAACCAAAATACTGCCCCCTGATGGTTTATCCAATAATCCAACGCATTGCAACAAAGTTGATTTTCCAGAACCAGATGGGCCAACAAGTGCGACAATTTCGCCACGGTGCAAATCAAACCCACCACCAGTTAAAATATGTAACGGCTGGCCACCTTCTATAAATGTCTTTTTTATATCACGCACCGACAGGACGACTTCGCCCTGCTTTGCCCGCGATAAAGAATTTAATATAGATGCCATTACTTTATTTCCCTTCCATCTTTATCCATAATAACACTTTGTTTCTTTTTTTCCAGTACAGAAATTATCTTTTTTGCTGTTTCTGGCGCCAGCACATATCCAACCCGAATTCCATATCCCTTGATTTTATCGGACAATTCTTGTTCTCTATCTAACGCCGCATCTATATTAATACCCTGTTGGAAACGGCCACGACAATAATATTCTATTTCTTCTGGGGCAAATCCAAATATTGCCCCATACAGAACATCATTGCGTTTATTTTGCACATTTGGCAATTCCGGATTTAATTTAATTATATTTTCATATTCATCTGATAATTTTTCATCATAACTTTTACTTTTTGATTTTATATAATCAATAACATGTAATCTTGTTTTTTCATCTGGAATATAATTTTTAAACTCTGTTTGAAATCCCCACCTATCATCTGCATTAAGCATTTCAAAATCAGCAAAAAAACCATACAGTGCAATCTTTTTCATATAATCTGCCTGTGTCACATTATCCGGCATTTTATATTTGTGAAATAATTTTATATTATTAATACCGATTTTATTTAATTGTTGTTCCAAATCTTTTGCGGACGAATCCCATTCTCTGCCATAGGCATATGAATGCTCTAACGCAATTTCTGCTAATTTTATTTCAATTGATTTATCCAATTCTTTATTCATTTCGCAACACCTCTACTGGATCAGTGTTTGCGGCCTTCCATGCTGGATAAATTGTTGCCAAGAATGCCAATGCTATCGCAATAACTGCGATACCAATTACAGTTATTGGTTCAAGACGCGATGGCAACTCTGATAAATAATATAGTTCTGCTGGGAACAAATCACGTCCCGTTACCCATTGGAAAAATTTACGTATCGGTTCAATATAAATTGCGACAACAACCCCCAATGCCGTTCCAAATATCGCACCGATAATACCAATACTTGTTCCCGACAAAATAAATATACGCATCATTGAACGACGCGAAACCCCAAATGTCCGCAACACCGCAATATCACGCGATTTATCTTTGACCAACATAACAAGTGACGAAACAATGTTAAATGCCGCGACAATAACTATTAACATCAGAATCAAAAACATAACATTTGATTCAACCTGTAGCGCACCAACAAATCCACGATTCAAATCGCGCCAATCACGCACAACATATCCATCAGGCAATACAGAAATCAATGCATCGCGAACCGAATCTGTATTTTCTACATCTTTTAAGAATAAATCTATGTGTGTTACCGAATTCCCAATATTCAAATATTTCTGTGCCGTTTCCAGTGGCATAAACACATAACCAGAATCATATTCATACATTCCCATAAAGAACGATGCTTCAACTGGATATGACATAATTCTTGGCATTGTACCAAATGCGGTTGGTGTCGCACCATTTGCCGAAACCAATGATATATTATCACCACGTCCAACACTAAGTTTACGCGCCAATGTTGCACCAACCACCAATTCACCATCACGAATTTCTGTTAGTTTCTTGCCGTATACGCGCGTTCCAGTTGTTGTTTTTTCCGCCAAATCAGACATACGAATTCCGCGAACCATCGCACCCGAATTATTGCCATCTGCGGTCACCATAACCTGCCCTTCGGCAATTGGCACAATAGAAGTTACCGCATTCGCAATTTTTTTGCTTTCGCGCATTTTGCTAATAAGAAAATCGTAATCTGCAATTGCACCATCCTGATGATAAACAACAACATGGCCGTTCATCCCAACGATTCGTGATAATAATGTATCGTGAAAGCCACCCATTACCGACATTACAACAATCAATGTTGCCACACCCAACATTATACCTATTAGTGAAACCCACGACACCACCGAGCCAAAACCACGTCTTTTGGCGGCCAAATACCTAAATGCAATTTTTCTTTCTAGTTTTGTAAACATCGTTCACTTCTATTTTATCATACAATATTACTGGCGCAAGTAATTCCGCAACGCATCCCCCGTCAATGGCGCATCGTCCATATCTTCTGGATTAACAATAGACACTATACGCGGCGACATAAACACAACCAATTCTGCGAATGGACTAATCAATGTTTCTGGGGTTGTTACAAACGAATGCGTTGGAATACCAATTATAATATAATTGTCACCAACACTGGACGGAATCGCAAACGAAGAAAGTTCACCATTGCTTGTCCGCAATACAATTTTCGCATCTATTTTTTTACGACCCGCAAAATCGCTATACTTCGCAGATGCACCAATAATCAGGTCTGTTTCCAATCTTTCTTCTTTACTGCATTGTCCAATATCAAACCGTGATTGCCACCCATCCGGAACAACAAAATGCCCCTGAGATACCAATACCACATTTGCCTGTTGCGACAAAAATTCCTGTAATGTTTTGGTGTTTATTTCCGGACCAACAACCAATGTACGTCCCACAACCCCCGGAATAGACATCTTGATATTCTTTTCCCCAAACGCTGGTAACAAATTCATCCAAATAATTGGATTATCTGTCCGTGGATACACACGATAAACATCCATATCCCATGACATCACATATTTCTTGGAAGATATATCGGAAATTATACGTGTAACCTCGCGTTCTGTTTGAAAATTACCCTCAAATATCAATGTATTATCCGCCCAATCAACAATCAGATTACGCACATCCGCACCATGCATCGCATCAAGCAACGCCATAACAATTGTATCATTATGTGGCATCTTGATTAACCATTTTGCGCGATTAAATAATTTGATTTCGCCAAGCGCCGCATCATATGTGTAATAAACACGTCCCAAACGCGCAATTAAATCTATGGCGTCTGACAAATTACCTGATGCAATTGACCCAGAAACCTTTTCTATAACGTGCTCTTGCTCCACAACGGCGATATCTGTTCCTTCTAATAATTTATTTAATGCGGATGGAACACTTTGCTTTTTAAATTCATAATCTGACACCGTTAAATCAGAAGGTAATTCATCCCCTTTATCTACGCGCACCATTTCTATTTTTTCTTCGGGTACAACAGATACAACCGACTGATTATTCCAATCTACCGTGCAACGACGTGGTAATTCCACCGAAAAGCGACGCGCCGTATCTGTGGTTAATGCCGCTTTCTTGGGAAAAATAGGCACAGAATTTTCATCTATGACTAAATTATCTATTACCTGAACGGTATCATATTCAATTGTATTGGTTTCATTTGGTCCTGTGGCGCACCCAAACATCACCAATGCAATTAAAACAAAATTTAATAATTTCTTCATGTTTATCACCCGTTGTTATATATTCATTACTTTTTCAAATTCTTCCAATGTCATTTCATATATTGGTTTTTGTGATGGTGTTGTCAAACTGCGCACATGTTCAAACTGTGCCTGAAACCTTTCAACAACAGCAACCACATTTGCATCAACATCTTTTTCTGATTTTAGCAAACGCTGGCCATATTCCACAACAAATTCTAACACATCCGCGGCAAAAAAACGACCAACATAATTTTCCATCGCAATTCCGCCCTTGTTAACGCATATCGCAGACATAACCTTGGCAGTGCTGTTATAGAAATTCGCTAATTTAATAAAATTATCAACTGTTAATGCCATCTCTTTTCCCCCAGTATTTTTATACATTATAAAAACTATTGCTACCAAAAGGCAATTAAATTATAATAGAAAGCATGAGAATGTTTAAATTATTTTTATTTGCTGGAATATTGGGACTTTGCGCATGTTCGTCACCCAACGGGGGCAGCATAGATAACGCCACAATCTTAAATTGGGAAAACGAATCAGTCACAACCGAGCAATTTGTTCGCGACCACAAAGCATGTTTGGGAATAACCCAACCATCATATATGCCGCGTTCGCGTCTTGCAAAATTATTATCCCCGAATCAGAGTGCCCGTATGCCCGATTGGGACGGTCTGTGGGTAACCTTTCAGTCAAACGAATACCGTGATGTCGGCCAACGCGCATTACTGTCTGTTCCGCGTAACACCACGTCCAAGTCCGTTGGTTCATACCGGAAATGTATGTTTAAACGCGGGTATTTATTACGTGCCGTATAAAAATTTGGCATCAAAACTTTCATATTCAATAAAAGTATGATATAATACGCGATATGAAACGTAACCTGTGGTTTTGGCTTTATTTTATTGTGGCTATATTGCTTGCAATATACTTTGCAACACGAATCATTATGACATTTATGGGATATGGCCCAATTGCCAAGGTTAAAAATATACATATTTCTGCCGATACAGAAACCCAGGATTTAACCGCAATTGCGGCCGCAACGGGAATTTCATCGGGAACAAATACACATTCGGTCAATCTTGAATTGGTAAATGCACGATTGCTTACAACACCATGGGTTCGCGAATCGGCGGTTCGGCGATTACCGAACGGAAATTTATCTGTAAAAATACACCTTTATCGTGCGGTTGCGGCATTGAACGAAGGTAATTATTATTACCCACTTTCCGCCGATGGCAAAAAAATTCAAAAGCCATCCGAAGACAAGGCACCGGGAACTGTTGTTTTTCGCGGAAATGTTCCAAAAGATATTGGTGATATAACCAAGGCGGCAACGAATCTTATCAAAGACCTTGATTATCTTGAATTCATAGATAACCGCCGGTGGAATCTTGTTACAAACGGGGGCATTACGGTAATGTTGCCAGAAAAGGAAATTTCAGATAAAAACAAAGATCCAATCGCAGCAATCGCGTCTTTGGTGGTGTTGAATAATAAATACAATATTTTAAAGAAAGATATCAAAGTAATAGATATGCGGGATACCGCACGGATTTTGATAAAATGAATATGATAGATTCGGCATTTTTATGTCTTGATATTGGCACATGTGGTGTCCGTGGAATTGCGCACCGCGTACGTAATGCAACCATTGACCGCAGCGCATATTATTCCATAGATAATTTTGATACGGTTTTTGCATTAAAATCTGTTATTGATGAATTGGAACAAAAAATCGGCATGCGATTTGATAATGCATATATAACTGGGAATTTTGGACCATCATTATTTAAACTATCACCACAAAATACGGTATGGCAAAACGAACATAAAATTACACCTGGGGATATAAAATCCCAGATTGGTAAAATTGATATTCCAGACGGTTTTTATTCAATGCATATTATACCGTTGCGTTATGATACACCAAAAATACGGAATATGTTATCACCTATTGGCCACACCGACAGACAGTTAGTATCCGCATTTTCCGCGTTATGTTATGACAGTGAATATATGAGCAAGATTCAAGAATTGTTACGACATGCACATATTCAACCCGCCGCATTTTATGCCCCACACTTTCTATTACACAGCGCATTTCATGATGTCAAAGAACCAATGATGTTTATTGATATGGGTGCCGAAAATACGACTGTATCCATTTGGACCCCACGCGGTTTGGTATGGTACGATGCGCCTGCAATTGGCGGAAATGATTTAACCAGCACAATATCTACGAACCTGGCAATATCATTTTCTGAATCCGAACGCATAAAACGCAATGTTGCAAACCTTAAATCAAATGATATGGCACGGTTTAGCCCGGCGGACAGCGCATACGCATTTTCCTGTGCGGATGTTAATGATATTGTAATTCCATTTTACACTGATTTAATTCAACAAATAAAAACAGACGTCACACCACAAATTGAAAAGTATAAACCAACACGAATTATTTTGACTGGTGGTGGCGCAAATATTGATGGTTTGGTTGATATGTTGTCGGATGCATTTGACTTGCCAATAAATGTTGGAACCCAAGATGTTGTCGTGCGTGCATTGGCCGACTATATATGGCATATCCAAGAACCGCACCGCAAGAAATACTTGGCGCGCATCGCCCGTATTCAACGCTTTACCGATAAATTATCCAATATTTTCCATATTAAAAAGCGCAAACAAAAACAAAAAATTGTTCCAATTATGCCAAGCACTTTGTGCTTTGATATGAAGGTTCCCGAAACATATACAATGTTTAAATCTGCGGGAATAAATGCAATTCATGTTGATATAATGGATGGTCTGTATGTTGATACCATTGCTGGCGGCCTTGATGAATTGCGTCAAATTCGCGCATCATGGGATGGGCATCTGCATGTTCATTTAATGACCGAGGCACCAACCGAATGGGCACGTGGCACAATTGATGCCGGTGCCGACACAATCATACTGTCCACTAATACGGCGGGGCTTCGCGTTGCAGTTCAAAATGTGCGTGCGGCCAAGCGACGCGTTGGCATTGCCCTTAATCCCGATTCGCCGATATCATTATTAAAAACCATTTTACGTGATTTGGACGAAGTAATGATTATGGCGGTTCAGCCCGGCGCGGCGGGCCAGAAATTTGATGCAAGTGTTTTAAAGAAAATAACCGCACTTGCCGCAACACGTAAAAAATATGGATTAAAGTTTGTAATATCTGTTGATGGTGGAATTACCGATGATGTTGCAAAACTATGCTGGAACGCGGGCGCCGATGTTTTGGTCAGTGGTTCATACCTTGGCAAAGCAACTGATTTTCCATTGGCGGTTCAATCATTATTAAAAAAATAATTTTACCTAATTGTTATTTTTCGACCGTCATCTAATTCAGTAATATCAATATGTACCGTATCAGCGGGCAACATATCAGATGCGATATCTGGCCATTCAATCAGTGTTATATCATTTTGCACCGCATGCCCAAGGCCAATTTCAACCAATTCTGCGACATCTGATATTCTATATAAATCAAAATGTGAGATTTTTGTTTTTCCCGCAATATATGTTTGAACCAGTGTAAATGTCGGACTTGGCACAACCGTATCCGCGCCACAAAGCGTTTGAATTATTGTTCGTGCAATTTCAGATTTTCCAACACCCAAATCCCCATGCAATGCGACCGTCATCGGCTGGTGCAGAGTTTTTGCAAATTCACGCGCCCAGTTTCTTGTCTCGTCAATATTTTTTGTTATAAATGTTTTCATATTTGCCTACTCCAATAATAACAAATCATCTTCCATTTTGTGAATTGTATCACGAATTTCGGCCGCCGTTTCAAAATCAAGATTCTCGGCCGCCTTGTGCATTTTTTGTGTAAGTTTTTTGATTTCTTTGCGCATCGTTTCCGCGTCCCAAACACCTTCTTTACTATACAAAAACTTATGCTTTTTATCTGTTTTTTCTTCTTTTTCTTTGACTTCGTCAAATACGGCCTTGGATATTGTTTTTGGTGTTATACCATGTTCGGTATTATACGCCATTTGTTTTTCACGACGCCGCGCTGTCTCGGAAAGCGCCGCATTCATAGAATCTGTCATAACATCCGCATACAATATTACACGGCCATTTGCATTTCTTGCCGCCCGCCCAATTGTCTGAATCAGCGACCGCGTTGAACGCAAGAATCCTTCTTTATCGGCATCCATTATTGCGACCAATTCACATTCGGGAACATCCAATCCTTCGCGCAATAGGTTTATTCCAACCAATACATCAAATTTTCCCATACGCAAATCACGTAACAAATCTATACGTTCCAATGTTTCAATATCGCTATGCAAATACCGCGCCCGAACACCATTTTCAACAAAGTAATCGGTTAATTGTTCCGCCATTTTTTTTGTAAGCGTGGTAACCAACACCCTGCCCTTTATCGCCTTAACCTCTGCCAATAAATCATCAACCTGATTTTTAATTGGTCGCACAATACATTCTGGATCCAACAGCCCCGTTGGGCGAATAACCTGCTCTGCCACAATTCCACATGATTGTTTCATTTCCCATTCTGCAGGTGTCGCAGATACAAATATAGTTTGTGGACGCATTGCATCCCATTCATCAAATGTAAGCGGACGATTATCTATGCACGATGGCAACCGGAATCCATATTGCGCCAGTGTTTCTTTACGCGCCCTGTCCCCACGTGACATTGCTGATATTTGCGGAACCGTTACATGACTTTCGTCTATGAATAAAATCGCATCTTTTGGCAGATACTCAAACAATGTCGGTGGCGGTTGCCCCGGTGCACGCCCCGATAGATACCGCGAATAATTTTCAATACCGCGACAGGTTCCGGTATTTTCCATCATTTCTATATCCATATTTACACGTTCACGCAAGCGCTGTTCTTCTATATATTTCATATTCTCGTGAAAATATTGCAATCTTTCGTTCAAGTCACTGCGTATTTGTCCAATCGCCTGAACCACCGATGGCATCGGCGTTGCATAGTGTGTGTTTGGGTACACAACCGCACGGTCAATTTTGAAAAGTTTTGCCCCCGTTAGTGTATCAAATTCCCAAATTTCTTCTATTTCATCACCCCAAAACGAAAGTTTCCATGCACGATCCTGACTGTGTGATGGGAATATATCAAGCGTATCACCGCGTACACGAAAGCATCCACGTTCAAATGCAACATCATTTCGTTTATATTGAATATTAACCAATTCGCGCATAACATCTTCACGACCAATCATATCCCCAACTTTTAATGCCAATTTCATTTCCGAATATTGTTCTGGGGTCCCAAGTCCATAAATAGATGACACCGATGACACCACAATAACGTCGCGTTCTTCTAACATTGCACGCGTTGCGCTGTGCCGCATACGGTCCAATTGGTCGTTTATAGATGCATCTTTATCAATATAAGTATCGGTTGTTGGAACATATGCTTCGGGTTGATAGTAATCATAATATGACACAAAATATTCAACATGATTATGCGGAAAAAACGACTTCATTTCCGTATACAGTTGCGCCGCCAATATTTTATTTGGCGCCATCAACAATGCCGGTCGCCCAAGTTCCGCAATAACATTTGCCATTGTAAACGTCTTGCCCGAACCGGTTACCCCAAGCAACACCTGGGACCGACGACCATCTTTGATTCCATTAACCAAATCAGATATGGCGGCCGGTTGGTCGCCCATGGGTTTATAATCACTTTCAAGATTAAAAATTTTTTTGTTCACATTATAGAGTATAATCCATTATAATTAAAAAACAAGAGGATGAGAGGATGGCTATTAAACCACATCATAAACATAGAATTATTTGGGCAATACTTATTTTTATTGCTGTTATATTTATTGGGTTATTAATACTGCCTGCATGTATAAACTTGAACAAAATGCGCGACCGTTTGCAAGAGGCTATTTATACACAAACGGGGGTGGTAACAGATATCAAGGGTGATATAACATTTGGTATTTTTGGTCATCTGACTCTTGTCGCGCACGAGGTTGATACCCTGCACGGTCACACAAGAAAACTTGCTGTAAAAATACCATTTTCTGGATTGTTTGACCCTTTTAATACAGACCTTAATGGCGAAATTACCGCGACTGGTGCCGACATAACCCTTACAACACTGGAAACATTAAACCTTAAATACGACATGATTGTTCACGATTCTGTTATACGATTCATGAACAAGGATTATTACATCATAGATGGGGTATTTAAGGGTGGAACCTTTAACGGTCTCGTTCGTACTGGCCAGCATAAATATGACATACGATTTAATGCCAAAGAATTCACAATTAAAAATAAAAACGTAGATTTGAATATTCACGGTGAATTATATCCATCCGGTGCAGCCAGTGGAACCATGGAAATATCCACAACAAAGATAAATTCTTGGTTTGAATTTGATGAGCCAAAATTAACAAGACGTGTCACGCTTTCCACTAATTTTTGGTGGGATGGGGGATACGGTTTTCGCTTTTTTGATATGACCGCTAATAGTGTTCATGGAAACATAGACCTTGATCCAACTGGCTGGACAACAATAAATTTATTTTCGGACGATACTGATTTTGATTTTTCTTTTTTGGCACATCCCACAAGTCTACTTAAAGACACACGTATGAACGTAGATTTTTCTGGAAATTTAAAATTTGAAAATCGGGATTTGAATCATGTCAAACTTGATATCGTTGGCACCGAACAATATATTCAGGTAAATAAAGTTGTCGCCGACGAAACAACCTTTACTGGTGGCACCGTAGATAAAAATGGTGCACACGAAGTCATGATAAAAACAATTATTGACGGCACCCCTGTTCAATGTATGTTTTCTGGCACCCTAGATAAATGGGAATGCCAAAAATTTAAATATGGAATACTTAGCGGGACAATAAAGTCCGATAAAAAATCTGTCACCGCAACCATTTCATCAAATTCAAGTATCACGCTTGCGGAACTTGGTGATTACACGTCACGCCTTGGCAACAAGAATTTAAATATCAAATTCAAATTTGCAAATATGGGCGGTCGGTTAATTTCTGATAAACGCGGAACAAGTATACAATACGATTATGTATATGGTCAAAATCTGCGCTGGGCGAACCCACACATAAAATTACTGCCTGAATTTATGATGCAAGATGTAGGCAATATTATATGGACAAATAAAACAATGTCGTTCATCCCAAATTCTAATGAATGGTCATTAACCTTGCAAGATAACTTCTTTTATTTGACTGGCGACAGTATAAAAAAATGGTTTCCAAAATTTGATTTACGCGCAGTAAATGATTTTGCATATGTTGCATCTGGATTTTATAATGACAAAGGCGACATTTCTGATTTAACGGTAAAAATTGGTGGTCATGTATTCACCGGCAGTTCAAATGCAAAATCTATAACATTGCACACCGATAATTTAACACTTGATACTTTCTTAAATAAAAATTTCTTTGACCACTATGAAGAAATGGAATTTTTGGCGAATGCCCCCATACTTATTCCATTTGATTTTAACCGCAATATATACATTAGTGCCGACACATTATCATACGATCAATATACCTACAAGAACTTTGTCTATGCGTTGAAATCAGGCACACAGACATTTTCTATTACCGATAGTTCACGTGGCAATTTATTGGCAACAATCATACGTGAACATTCTGACTATGATATATTCTTGCAGTTAAATCGTTTCGTTATAAATGGCGAATTATTAACCAAAAGTTTCCCATTAAATATATCTGACACAATGATAACTGCAGAAATGCAATTACACACATCTGGTCATATCGCACACGACATTTGGTACAATATGGCAGGTGACATGGATTTAACATTTGAAGGTGGATATTTGGACGGCATTGGATTAGATGAATTTTATGCAAACGCCACGAACCTATCACGACTTAATGTAGAAGATTATATAATACGCGCACTGGAAAGTGGCGATACCAGAATTAAAAATATGCGCGTCATTGGAAAATATGAACATGGCAATTTTGAAACCACAACACCATTTACAATTTCTGTTCGCCACGCAGATATTATTGGCGCATTAAATATTACCGATAATTTAATGACCAGCCAATTAAGTATATCTATGCGCGCAACTGCGCCAGACCCTGTTACTGTATCTGTTGCAATTGCACCAAATAATTCTCGCAGTTATTCCCTTGGCGAAATCACACAATATTTTGACCCGCCATTTATGCGTGAATTTATTAAAACACATGATAAGTTTTAAACAAAAACCGCCCAAAATATTGGGCGGTTTTATATAAGTATAAGGTCATTATTTAGTTCTTTTTACGAACCTGAATATGAACATCACGCAGTTGCTGTTCGGTAACCTCGTTCGGTGACCCCATCAGCAAGTCCTGACCACGTTGGTTCGCGGGGAACGCAACGATTTCACGCAAACTGTCACCATTGCCCAATATTTCCGAAACCACGCGTTCAATACCAAATGCACAACCGCCGTGTGGTGGCGCACCATATTGGAACGACGTGTACAGACCCGAGAAGTTCTTTTCCACCGCTTCTATTGGGTATCCCGCAATTTCAAAGCATTTTTTCATAACTTCTGGGTTATAATTACGCAAACCGCCACTGCAGATTTCAATACCGTTTAATACCATATCAAACTGCGCTGCCTTAATCGTAAATGGATCACGCGTAGACAGTTCTTCCAATGTCGCCAACGGATACGAGAACGGGTTATGTGTGAACATTGGCGCGCCACCACGTTCTTCATCGGGTTCAAAGAACGGGAAATTATCAACCCAACAGAACGCAAAATCACGCGGTTTAACCAATCCCAAATCCGCACCCAATTTATTACGCAATTTACCCGCCGCCTTGGACGCGGTGTCTACATTATCACAGATAAAGAACAATGATGCATTGTCACCGGCAATTTCGTGCAATTTTGCAATGCGTTCTGCATCCAATTTTTTGGCAACTGGTCCTTTGGCTTCATCCGCGAAAACAATATACCCAAGTCCGCCCAGTCCCAGTTCTTTAACCGCATATTCACCAAGTTTATCAAACCATGAACGCGGTTTGTCCGCACTGTTTGGTGCCGGAATTGCACGCACAACCGAACCATTTTCAACTGCACTTGCAAAGATTCCAAAATCAGATCCGCGGAATATTTCGGTTACATCGCTAATCAAAATTGGATTACGCAAATCTGGTTTATCAGATCCATATTTCAACATTGCATCATCAAATGAAATATGTGGAATTTCAGGATATACATTTGCATCTGGGGCAAATGTTTTCACCATTTCTGGAATAACCGCTTCGCCGACCGCCTGAATATCTGGCAAATCAACAAACGACATTTCCAAGTCCAATTGATAAAATTCCAACAACCGATCCGCACGCAAATCTTCGTCACGAAAACATGGTGCGATTTGGAAATAGCGATCAAACCCGGCCACCTGTAATAACTGTTTAAACATTTGTGGGGCCTGGGGCAATGCATAGAATTTTCCATGATGCAAACGCGATGGCACCAAGAAACTGCGCGCACCTTCGGGTGAATCCGCGGTAAGCAATGGTGTCTGGAATTCCGAAAATCCCAAATCCCACATTTTATCGCGCAACCATTTCATCATTTTATTACGCATCAAAATATTGTAATGCAATTTTTCACGACGCAAATCCAAGAATCTGAATTTATAGCGCAATTCTTCACTGGTGTCATCATCGCCAAATACCTGGAAAGGTAAAACTTCGGCAGATGTTAAAACATCCCATTTTTCAACACTTATTTCAATTTCACCGGTTGGAATTTTTTCGTTTATTTGGGACGCATCACGCGCAACAACCTTACCAACAACCTGCAGAACAGATTCTGGACGCACGCGTTCCAAATCGTCGTTTCCACCGTCAATAACAATCTGGGTAATTCCGTAATTATCGCGCAAGTCAATAAACAACAACGACCCATGGTCACGTTTACGATGCACCCATCCCGACAGGGTTACAGTTTCACCAACATTTTTCGCGGTCAGTTCCCCGCAAGTATGTGTTCTATACTTTGATTTCAGTGATAACATTTTTTCGCCTTTTCTCTTTGGGCGACAAAAACAGATTGGTCTTTGGCACCCATTTGGTTAAACATATTTCGGGGCGCATAAAATCAGCTATGCGCGGTGCCACCCGAATTTATCACTTTTTTGCTTTTGGATTTGGCTCCGTGGTTGTTGGTCACATCAACGCCGCCACCAATAAACTGTTTGAGATATTTTATAACGATTTTTTTCAATTTGCAAGGTTATTGTAATTTTACGCCCTGCCCCGCAATTTTGCGCATAAAAAAACCGGCATGCGCCGGTTTTTATTATTTACGTGCTGCACCGAACCTGTTTTTCTTAGCATCTCCCTCACTTGCCATGAACACCAACAGTACAATCCAGCCAACTATTGGCAACAACGCCCACAACACATTCCAATTTGACCGATTTGTATCGTGCAAACGACGCGCCGCCAAACAGAACCCCGGCACCAATGTCGCGCACCACCATACCATAGACACAAGCCAATCAAGCGATTTAAAGAATGTATATATCGCATCAGAATTATAAATAATTCCACAAAATGTTCCCACAAAATTCAAGCAAAACGATATAACAAACGGGATAAGGAAATAGTAAAACAAAACCACCCACCAATATTCACTGCGCCGTGCGCGACCCCATCCAGTATAATCAACCCAAAAATTCTTTAATGCAAACCCCAGTGTTCCAGTATTAGCCATTTTTTCTCCTTTTTGTCTTATGTAAACTTATTTGCACGACGCATTTATGATTTCTCTTGGAATATTATACTGCAATCAGTTGATATTATCAACAAATAACATACCACTCAAATACACTAAAATTTATGAAGAATTTTATATGGTGCCCTAAGCAAGAATCGGACTTGCGACTCGTCCTTACCAAGGACGTGTTTTACCACTAGACTATTAGGGCTACTTACAAATCACCCCCCGATTATACGCAACACCACGTAAAAATCAAGTAAAAAGCATTTTGTAAAAAAGTTCTCTAATTTGAGAACTTTTTTTATTTAATAGTAATATCAACACGACGATGTTCTTCGTATGGCTCTCCCCGTTCGGTTCCATGCCACTTGATTTTAATACGATCCTTGGCAACACCTTTTTTTACCAAATGACTACGAATTTTTTCTACACGGCGTTTTGACAGGTCCATATTATATGCATCACGACCTGTTTCATCGGCATATCCATTTAGTTCAATTGTTTTGAAACGGTGCCCCGCCATGTATATTGCCCCATCATCCAGCTGCGTCAAAGAATCCGGCAAGATTTCTACAGAATTGTGTTTAAAGAACACTGGTGCCTTGGCATTTCGTTCGTGCCTCGCACAATCCCCAGCGCACGCCACCAACCCCAGTGCCAATAAACAACATACGAAAATATTTTTCATACACGAATCCTTTTGATTATTTTTTATATGGGGATTTTACCAAGCCCCATATAATCTATCATATACATCACATGCCAAGTCCAAATGTCACACCTGCACGGAACGCCCAATCTTTTGTGCCGGCATATGATGCACCAAGATTCATCAACACATGATCATTAAAGTAATGGAATCCACCAAGTGCAACACCAACACGGTCAGAATATATACCCGTACCAACAGACAATTGGGTATTTCCACAATCACGCGCATTTGGCACCAACGCCGATAAAGCGGACATTGCGGCTAACCCACTTTTCATACTATATTCAACCTTGTGTATATCGTGTTCAACATCACGAATATTGGCATCTAAACTACGAACTGCATCACTTAAACTGGTTGCCGCAGATATATACTTTGTTCCTGAAAAATCCATATCACCAATTAAGTTACCTGTTGTATTAAACGCGGTGGACAAATCTGTTGCAACCGCATTATTGATTGCAGTATTAGATGATGTCAATGCCATACGATTACCGATAACCGCGTCTATCATATCCAAATCTGATGTTAAATCGTTCCCAGACAAATTGCCGTTGGTGTTGGCAACATTATGATAATCACCAATAACCGTATCTATCGCGGTCAAATTCTGATTCACTGTATAGGTCAAACCCACAACATTTGTGCTGGTTACCGCGGTACCAACATTACTTGCCACCTGATTAACCGCACCCATCAGATTGGTGGCGCTAACATTGTTTTGATATTTTACCGCACCATTATTTACGATGGTTGCTGACCATGTGCCATCGGCTGCAAATGTTCCACCCATTGCACTTGCCACATTTGTTGCCAATGCATCAACCGCATTTGTAATATCGGTATTTGTTCCACCAAACGCGTTGTTTGTAATTGACCCAAGCGCACCCATGGCATCCAACGCATCTTGCAGGCCGGCCGTATCAGAAATCGCAAGACCTGTTACATCAACTGTTGGCTGTTCTGTGAATGCGGTATCCGTTGAATCTTTTCCACCCGACGTTGTTAAAACCGTAGCCATCGCAGCGTTGCCAACAACAAATGACAACACAACAATAGAACTAACTAAACAAAGTTTCTTCATTTCTTACCCTTTTGATTTTTTGCTTCTTGTGAAACTTGCTGAATTGGGCGGCAAACCGATACGGCCAACGAAATATTACGCGCGGTTACATCATCTGTGAATTCAAGAATATTTGTATGTGGGCGAGTACGCAATTCTTTTGAAAAACGTGCAAAGACACGTACTTCTTTATCACTTAACCTGTTATCAATAATATTGGAAAAACACGCGCAATCCATTCCACCCCCTGGCAAACACTGGGATTTTAATGACCGACGCACGCGCCAATTAGATGTCGCAGACAACAATATTATTACTAACAGGCAGACAAGCCCAGCACATACATACAACATGTTTTTCTTTGATAGTTTCATTTGTGACCTTCCTTTGTTTTGCCCGAATTCACGGGGATTTTATATATTAAACCCCACCTACGTGAGAAACTTTACCCAAATCCAAAGCGCAGGTCAAGATATAATCACCCCCAAACAATGTTGTGCCCAATAAAACAAATTATATTTTAATATATTGTTAATCTATACGCATTTTGCGTAAAATAATTTTATGCTCATCAGATACACGATATGATTCTATTGCCTTTTGAATTGCGCGATTATGCGTCCATGGGTCCAATGTCCTGCCCTTAAAATACGGCAAAATATTATTCCATTGTTTTGCCGCAGCGGTCGCAAAATACCACGCACGCATCATATTTATATAATATTCATCTGATTTTATATTGGCGACCATATCTGAATATTTTGTGTCAAATTTATCGTCCAAAAAATACCGCATTAAACATAGTACCGCAAACCGCACCGTATAGATATGTTTTGATTTAATCCATTTTTTTATAAACGGCAATAATTTATCTGCATTTTTTACAAATACCCGTGGCGACATTTGGTCACATGTGGCCCAATTATCAACGTATGGCAAAAAAGTATCCACCGCAGATGCGGCCAAATCAAAATCACGAATATCAGAAATTATAAATGCATGCAGTTGGTTTTCTTCAAAATACCCATGTGGCATATTTTTAAGAAATTCTGCCGAATTATCACACATATTGCGTGCCATTGCACGCAACGCGGGCGTTCGCACACCGATAACACGCGCCACATCAATGGTTGGAATTAACCCTGACTGAAAATCACGATATGCCACATCTTGTAATGCATACAGTGATTTTACTATATCGGTTTGTACACTTTTTATTCCAGGTTTTCTTTTATCCATTTTTCAACCGCATCACGCGCATTGGCAACATTTGAACCATACAGCGCCAATCCGTTTTTAATTTTTGCGCCTTTTAACATATTCTTTAAATCTTCAACACTTTCCCCCAGATTTGAACCTTCGTGCGTAACAAACGGCATAATTATTTTTCCTGTAAAATCATACCGTTCTAAAAATGTAAAAATTGCCATTGGGTATGTTCCCCACCATACTGGGCCACCAACAAAAATCACATCATATTCTGACAAATCACCGGTCGGTATTTTTTTTAGTGTTGGACGCGCACCTTTGTTTTTTTCCTGTTTTGCGATATCGGTACATTCGTTATAGTCATTTGGATATTCATTTTTTGTTTCTATTTTAAAAATATCTGCATGCATAATATCACGAATATATTCGGCAACAACCTCGGTATTACCCTTAACCAAATTAACAATTCCACCACCGAACCAATTCTGACCAGTATGTGAAAAATATACAACCAATGACTTCATTTATCTTCCCCCTTTTTCCATGCAATAATACACAATTTCAAAAAAAGTTTTAATAAAAATTTTACTTGCCACCAATGCCTTGATATATGGGTCAAAAAATGATATAATATTGGCTGGCGGGGTATGCCATATTTTACCCTTAATAAAGGAAAGGAAACAGTAACAATGTCAAAAATATATACCGAAGCAGAATTACAACATTTCTTGGATTTGTATGCCGATGACCTAACACGCATTGATGCAATTGCCACAGCGACCGAGTTTTTAAACGATTTTGTAAAAGAAGAAGCGGATATTGAAGAAAGTGCATATAAAGAAAGTGATATTTTTGACAAAATCATCAAAACATTTTGCGGCACCCCCCTACCAGACGGTGGCATAAAACTTAATGAACTGGGTGCCCAGGCGCTTGCGCGGTACGAATCAATTATTAATCGTGCTGCAACAATCGCGAACAAATCAGATCCAAACGATATTTACCAATTTACATCTGACCAAAATCAAATTATGTTTAATTTGGTAACATTGTCTGTATATCGTGACATGAAATTGGTTGATCCGTCTGTTGATGCCAACAAAATGACACCCGGCCAAGTCGCAGATTTAATTGATTCCGTCAATTTAACCGATGATCAGCGCAAAGAATATTCCAACAGATTCATTGACCTTATATTAAAAACACCAGATTTGTTTGAAAAAACGCCACCCAAGATATTAACAGATGCATACATTTTTGTACGCGAACAACTTATGGCGAACCGAACCGACAAAGATTTGGAAAATCGGTTTAAAATCTTGGCCCAGCGCATAGATTTCCTTATAACTGGATTCGCACAAAAAATAAATTATTTTTATTCCGACCCGTCAAACATCGCAGATGTATGGGAAGGATATAACAAAATGTGCACGGTACGCAGGGCCGATTTGCGTATTACGAAACATGATAACGACGCAGAAAAGAAATACAAAGCAGATGTTGACAAGGCCGCACAGGAAACTGTGGAACGTTTGCGCGAAATCGTGGCAATGTATGAATATATGTGGAATTTAAAAGATTTAAAACCCGAAGACGCCGAAAAATTACAAAAACGCTGGCAAGAACTTTCAGACGCACTGCGGGGTGTTGAATTAACAGATGATATTCTTGCCACACTGGCACAATATAAATTCTTGGATGAGAAAGGTGACCCCCTGCCCCAGTTCCTAGATAAAGATGGCAAACCGCAACTTGAATTTAAACCGGGGTATAAGTTAAATCCAGATGGTCGGCTTTATCGCGTAATATCATTGGCAAAAACAGATGTCACCATGCAGAACGTCGGTGATTTGGCCACCGCCGTCAAAGATATGAATTTGTCAGAGGCACTGTCAGACCGTGTTCCATGGAAAGTTGCCGAAATATCACTTGTTGACCGTGCTGTCCAAGGTATAGAAGCAAATCCACATCGTATGCTAGAACAAGACGAAGTGGATGCTCTGTGGCAAGAAATAGAAAAAGATGGGGGCAGTATTACTGATGCTGGATACCAGGCCGCCCTTGATGCCCAGGTTAATCAGGCCGGTGGTTTTGCTGGATTAATGGCGCAACATGTTGGACGTGATAAACCGGTTGTTATGCGTCCATTTGAATCTGTCCAAGATATTGATAAATTGGCGAAAACACGAACCGAAAAAATTGGTGCCGGGGAACGCAGACAGAAAATTGGTTTCTTTAAACGTATGTTAAAGAATTTCGGCGCCGCCGCGGTGTTTTCCGCCGGACTAACATTTATTGGCAAGGCAACTGGTATTGCATGGGCGGGCGCAGCAGTTGGAACCACACTTGGTATTGGTAACATGGTATACCAAGGTTTTAAATGGCGTCGCGAACAGAAAAAACTTGGCAAACCAAAAGAACAATATGGCCTAAAGGCATATTTTTCTGATAAACGCAATTGGGGACCGGCGATTGCATCGGGTCTTGGGGTTGCGGCGGTAATTAGTATGGCAACTGGAAATCCAGAATTGGCCGCTGGGTTCGGTATTGGTGCAATGGCTGTTGGTGGTGGATCTGGGGCGGCAATGACATACAAAGATGCACTTGCCGCTGGTTATACACGTGGTCAGGCATTGGCGGGCGCATTGGGTGTTATGGGCGCAACCGTTGCCGGTGGTTTTGCGGGACGTGCGGCAATGAACGGTCTTGTCAATTATGTCAACACCAATACAGACAGTACACTGTTCCGCACCGAACACCAAATTGTAACTACACACGAAACCACACAAAACCAATATCCTGATGGTTGGATAGAAGGTAATGAACATACACTTTCACAATGGGAAAGCCCACAAATGCTAGAGGCACATATAAATGGCCTAATGGACGCGGGGTTATCGCATGATGACGCGGTTCGTTATTTACTTGCATGGCATGATGTAACCGATCATAATTTGGGCGGTGGTTATTTTGATAGTATTGGCATGAATTACAGTGATGTTGCGGCATTACGCGGTTCAATAAACGGCACAATGATAAATCTTACCCCAGAATCCATGTCTGCATTTAACCACTTTAATGATTATATATCTGGAACAAATACCGTAAGATATCCGGCGGGTTTATTCCAACCATATCATACACCAATCAGTCATGTTCTGCCCCCGAACGCAACATGGGATGCAAATGGGATGCTGGTTCCGGGAAATGATGTTTATTCAACATGGGTTAACTGGGGTGGCGATGGTGTACAACACATACCTGTTATCACCACAGATGTTAGCAGTGTCTTTACCCCCAATGAACTGATGTTCCCAGCGGGTATCGGCACATTGGGCATTTATGAACCCCGTGTAATCCCCGCTGATTATTTATTACGTATGCGTGAACGCACCGGCACAACTGCGGATCACATTGCACAACTGGCGAACGGTGGTAATGGTGGCAATACGGGCGATATGGGTAATACGGGAAATACTGGTGGTGCAGGTAATACAGGAACCGGTGGCGGAACACCAACACTACCAACTGGTACGGGAACTGGTGGCGGCACCGGTCCAAATCCAACCGATACGGGAACCGGTGGCGGTACTGGTTCAACCCCAACGGATACAGGAACCGGCAATGGAACTGATCCACAACCCAAAAAACGCGGTTTCTTTGGCAAATTAAAAGATGCCACATACAAAGTTTTACAAACCGGCTATCACGGCTTACAAAGAATACAAAAAGGAGTAAACAAAATGAAAACAGACCACATCAACAATCAAACAGAACGCGAGCTTGCGCGTCTTGAAGGCGAAAGACAAAAATCCAAAACTTTGGCCGAATTAACTAGGGAACGTTTAGAAGCCTACAAAGACATGGATATTGAAAGCATCCATGAATCAACATTACGTGAATCCGCCGCATTGGCCGCACTAAACGAAAGTTTGAAAAAACGTTTGGGCGAAAGAAGCTTAAAATTATATGCGGCCTTGAAAGAAGCTGAAACCCGACAAGATGCAAAAGCAGCTGCAACAATGGCTGCAAGTATACTGGACTACCAGATATTAAAAGCCAAATTAGACGCAATTAAAGACATGGGTGATGAAGCAACAGTAAAAGCACTACTTAAGTTAAAAAGAGACATTGAGAAATACGAACAACAATCAGAAATTGATTTAGACGTTGCACGTCAAAAAGGCCAAAACAAAGTCCAAAGTATCAAAGATGATGGTCGCATTGACCACGCCAGACATGGTGGCTGGTTAAAAAATCTGGCTCAACGAATCAAGGGAATTGCTGATAAAACACAAGCCGAGGTCGAAGAAAGGGAGATTGAGACTCACCTTGCAGAACAACGTATGGAACGGGTCAAGACAGAATCTGCAATAGACATACTAAAAGCCGCAACAGAACAAATTGAAAAATTGATGGCAATCCATGAATTTACAGATCAACAAAAACAAGAACTTGCGGCATTGATTCTGCAAGAAGCAAAAGACAAAATCAAAGGACAAGGAAAATAAATATAACCCAACAAAAAACAAGACCCAAATAAATGGGTCTTGTTTTTAACAAAATCACCAAAAACAAAATCGGGACATGCCCGATTTAATTTTTGGTAGCGGCGAAGGGATTCGGACCCCTGACCAAAGGATTATGATTCCTCTGCTCTACCACTGAGCTACGCCGCCATATCAAAATGACCGCATCATTATAACAAACATTTTTCCAATTGCAAGAATTTCCATAAAATATATTGCCACTATGAATTTCTTCCGCTTTTTAAGATTTCTGAATTTATGTAACTTGGTTGTAAATTTTAATAAAATAGTGTATAATACCTATCTAATGAAAAAATTTATTACTATTTTCTTATTATGTATAATTTCGATGCCCGCGGTCGCATCAAATGGGACGAACCCACTTATGCGGCATCATAAGAACCAATTGTCTTTTTACTTTGGTCAGGGTGTAAACAGCGGTTTTATTGTTCCACCGCCGACCCAATTTGTTCCATTTTATCTATTAAATCTGCAGTATTCACAATCTGCGACTTTCTTTGGCCTGCCGGCACGACAAACCATAGAATTGGGGCAAACGATTGGTTTCGCCGATAAATACGGGTGGCATTGGCGCGATTATACTATTCCGATGATACTTATATCTGGGGATGTTTTATTGGCCGATTTTAACAAGTTTTATTTTACCGCTGGTGGTGGCGCCGGTCTTCAGGCCCAACAAAACGAACGTCTTGGTGCAAAATTATTATTCCAATTTAAACTGACGGCTGGTTGGCACATAAATAATAAATGGGGTATGGAATTTGCCATTAAGCATTTTTCAAACGCAAACACCGCACCCGAAAATTATTCTTATGCATTTTACGGACTTGGGGTAACATACAATTTTTAATTTACCAATCAATTGGCTTTTGACCATTTGCAACCAAGTATTCATTTGCCTTGCTAAAATGATGACACCCAAAGAATCCCCTGTATGCAGACAGTGGCGATGGATGTACACTTTTTAAAATCAGGTTTTTATTTGCATCAACAAATTCGGCTTTCTTTTGCGCATATGAACCCCAAAGCATATAAACAACACCACTTTTTTGCGTGGCAATTGCACGAATTACCGCATCGGTAAATTGTTCCCAACCGCGTCCCGCATGCGATGCAGCCAAATGCGCCGCAACCGTTAATGTAGAATTTAATA
>JAEEQU010000044.1 GCA_016285415.1 Alphaproteobacteria bacterium
TGAACCCGAAAGTCCCGCACAAAATAAAACCGTATTTTTCATTTTTGCCTCCTTTGGTTGTTATTAAAAAGGGGCGTTTGAAAACGCCCCCTCCGTTAATCTTCCAAGAAACTGCGCAATTTGCGTGCCCGTGTTGGGTGCTTTAATTTGTTCAGTGCCTTTTGTTCAATCTGACGTATACGTTCACGTGTAACCCCGATATACTCGCCGACCTCTTCCAATGTGCTGGTCTTGTTAGTACTCATACCGAAACGTTGACGCAGAACCGTTTCTTCCTTGGGATCCAGTTCCGACAGAATTTGAGTAACAATTTTACGCAGATTCTTTTGTGCCGCCGATGTAAACGGATTTTTCGCCGTTTCATCCGCAATAATTTCCATACGCGAACTGTCGTCTTCGGTACCAACAGGCGCCTCCAACGAAATTGGTTTAAGGTTCACCTTCATTGCCTTGTGAATCTTGTCCACCGGCAGATATATTATCTTGGACAATTCTTCGGCGGTTGGTTGACGGCCATATTTATGCATAAACTGACGCGAAGCACGTTGAATCTTGTGTATGTTATCTATCATGTGCACTGGGATACGAATTGTGCGCGCCTGGTCCGCGATACTGCGCAGAATTGCCTGTTGTATCCAATTGGTCGCATAGGTTGAAAATTTATTTCCCAAACGATAATCAAATTTATCAACGGCCTTCATCAAACCAATGTTTCCATCTTGAACCAAATCAGAGAAATCTAATCCCAACCCGCGATTACTGCTCTTCTTGGCAAATTTGATAACAAGACGCAGGTTCGCTTCTATCATTTCACGTTTTGCACGCGCCGCTTCGGTTTGACCACGACGAACCAGTTCAACGACCTTTTTATATTCTTCGGTTGGTTGACCAGTTTCTTGGGCAATTGCGGTAATATCGTTCTGAATTTTAATGATATCCGCACCATGCTTGGTTGCGAAATTGACCCACGCTTTATTTTTATGCTTTGTTAATTTCTTGACCCAATTACGATTTAATTCGTTGCCTGCATATTCAACCAAGAAATCTTCACGTTTAATCTTGTTCGCCATCGCCAAACGCAACAGTTTGCCTTCCAATCCCATCAGCAACTGGTCGCGTTTAGTCAAGGTTTCCATAATTTCAGAGATACGGTCGTCATTAAGGCGAATCTTGCTAACATTTTCAAACAGCGTCAAACGCATTTTGTTGTATTTTTCTTCCAATGCGTTGTCCGGTTTTGACGATGTAAGCAGTTTTTCCATACGCATTGCCTGAAGTTTTTGCATACTGTTAAATGTCCGCTTAATCTTGGCAAACAATTCCAGAACCATCGGCATAAGCGCTTCTTCCATTACTGGAATTGGCACACCAGATGTGCTGCGCGGTGCATCATCTTTCTTGACACCGTCTTCGTCCAGCATTTCTTCTTCGTCTTCTTCGTCATCTTCGGTGCTGCCCACAGATTCTTCCAAATCATCCAGATCATCATCGTCCAATTCATCAACTTGGTCAACACCCTTGGATTTAAGGGTTTCAGAAATCGCCGCCAATGATTTTTGTTCGGAATCAGATGAATACATTGCTTCCAAATTCACAATATAACGCAGGCGGATATCTTCGTTTAACAATTGTTGGTACCAATCCAACATCGCCTTAATCGTCATTGGGCTTTCGCACAGGCCATATACCATCAGGCGCGATGCGGCCTCTATACGCTGGGCAATTGCGACTTCGCCGGCGGCGGTCAACAATTGAACCGTTCCAATTTGTTTAAGGTATGATTGAACAGAATCTTGGACACCAAGAACCAAACTGCCTGTTTGGCTGCGTTCCAATTGTTTGGCATAGTGTTCGTAATCTTCATCGTTAACATCAACCTGTTCTGCATCCGCGTTTAACAGATTACGATACTTTTCCGCGTTTTCATCGGAATCTTCGTCATAATATTTTTCAATATCCTTGGCATAGTTGCCAGTTTCAAGAATTTCCAACCCCAAATCTTGCTTAAAGAAATCCAGTACTTCGGCCTGTTCTTCTTCGGGGATTTCATCCGCATCAACCGCAGAATTAAAATCTAACTGCGACAAATAGCCATTTTCCATTGACGATGCGGCGAGTTTTTGCAGGTTTTCTGGCAGGGAATCTACCAATAACCGTGTTGCTTCATCTATTTTTTTGGACATTAAAAACCCTTAAGTTTTGGTTTTTGATATTATTTTTTATTCTTGTTTGCCTTGGCCACCGCATCATGCAATGCAGATTCAGACAATAACCCCAAAACCAACGGACTTTGAATTTGGATATCCGCATAGTTTTTGTGTGTCTTGTTACGAACAGACGCAACGGTCGGATTCGTACTGCGCATCAGACGTGCAATTTGGCCATCTGACAATTCTGGGCAATTCTTTAAAATCCACAAAATACCACCCAACCGATTTTGACGGTGTAATTTTGGCGTATAACCAATACCCTTTTTGTTCTGGGCATTTTGTGCATTTACGATTGTTTCCAACAAAGTCAGACGCGCATTTGGATCTTCTTCGCACTTTTTGATATCTTCACGCGTCAATTGTCCGTTTAAAATCGGGTCTAACCCCTGCATTTTTTGTGTTTCGGCATCCGCGATATTTTTAACCTCTAATTCATGCAACCCGCAGAATTCAGCGATTTGTTCAAATGTTAACGCGGTATTTTCAATCAACCACAAAGCAGTGGATTTTGGCATATATGGGTAGTTCATAAAAAATCCTCTTGTTCGCTGTCGCTAAATATAGCACAAAAACTATTATATTCAAGGGGTTTTTTATAAAATATTTTACTGTTTTTTCACCAGTTTAAAACCACCCGGAATATCGGTCACTGTCCAACCCGCAGAATCTATTTTCGCACGCAATTCATCCGCCAATGCAAAATCACGATTCTTCTTGGCATCTGCACGTTTCGTGGCCATTTCTTGAATTTCGGCCGGTGCAGTTTCTGATTCCGCCGCACGCAATTTGTTTGCGCGATCGCGCAGTTGCAACCCCAACAAATCATCAACAAAATCCAACAATGATAATTTTGTCGCCGGATTTATGGTTTGGTTTTTCAACATATCTTGAACAACGACCAATGTTTCCGCGGTTTTTAGGTTGTCGGAAATCGGCGTCAAAATCTTGTCATGCCATTCGTTATACAAATCTTGGTTGACCGGTTCCGTATCGCCCGCGGCCATTAAATCGGCAATTTTACGAACCATGTTTTTATAGCCCGCCGCCGCCGCATCCAAAGATTCAAACGAAAATTCCATTGGTTGACGATAGTGTCCCTGAAGCAACAGATACCGGAAAGCCATTGGGTCATAGCCCTTTTCTATCAGCCCACGAACCGTAAAGAAAGAACCCGAAGATTTTGCCATCTTTCCATCACGTAACATTAACCATGCCCAATGTACCCAATAATGCACCCATGGTTTACCAACAACTGGCTCAGATTGCGCGATTTCATTGGTATGATGAACTTTGATATGTTCTTGGCCGCCACTGTGAATATCAAAATGGTCACCAAGGTATTTCATACTCATTGCGCTGCACTCTAGATGCCACCCGGGAAAACCAACACCCCACGGGCTATCCCATTCCATTTGGCGTTTTACATCCGTTGGTGAAAATTTCCAAAGTGCAAAATCGGTTATGTTGCGTTTATTATTATTTTCAATACGCGCACCACCACGCAATTCTGATAAATTCTGGCCACCTAATTTCCCATAATCTGACAATTTTGATGTATCATAATAGATACCATCACCCGGAATTTCATATGTGAACCCAAGTTTTTCCAATTTTTGGATAAGTTCAATTTGCTCTTTGATGTGGTCGGTTGCACGTGGCATATGGGTTGGACGTATAATATTCAATAAATCCATATCGGTTAAGCAACTTTTTATATATTTATTCGCGATATCCCAAACAGACATATTCTCACGCGCGGCGCCTTTTTCCATTTTATCTTCACCAGTGTCTTCGTCACTAGTAAGGTGTCCGACATCCGTAAAATTCATAACATGGGTCACCGTATACCCATTTGCCAAAAACATGCGTTTTATCATATCTCCATTGAAAAAAGTACGCATGTTACCCAAATGTTGATCCCAATAAACGGTCGGGCCGCAATTATAAAAACCAACATGATTTGGGGTGATTGGCACGAAATCTTCTACTTTGCGTGTCATCGTGTTGTATAATCTTATTTGCATAACAAAATCCTTATATTTTAGTGTTGATATAATAACAGATAATAGAAAAATAAGCAAACACTATGTTTGCAAAAAACATATTAACAACAACAGTAAAAATTTATAAATGGTATTGTCATCACCTGCTATTGTGTAGAATTTTTACAATAATGTCAACCCTATTTTCCACAAAAACATTATGCAACCGCATACCGATATGCTATTTACGATATGGATTGTTTTTTGTTTTTGACGGTAACGAAAACAGGACAAACATCACAACGGACGTTGCCACGAACCCCATAAACGCCCATGCACAACGCAACATATAAATCTCGTTTGCTGGTGTGTAGTACATAACCGATACAGCCAATGCCATAGGCAAAAAATATACGAACAACACAAAAAGCACCCCCGGAATCAGCAAAAGCCATAACCATTTTGCGGAAACCCCGATATCATGCACCCTGCGTGCCGCCAGACTTAAGAACGGAACAAATGTGGCAACAATTAGGACAAGGACGAAATCTATGAACACCATCACTTGTGAAAGGTGTGCCATTAATACAAGCAAATCCCACAACAAGAACACAAATAATACCGCAAACCAATATTCACTACGTTGGGCAACACCACTGAAAGTAAAATATTTTGCCCAAAAATTCTTAATAGCCTTACCAAAACCAACCATTTTTTGTTTTTCTTTTGATTTGCGAACCGGCATAAGAAAACTCCCTTGGTAATATAAGGTTATTTTATCATTATTTCTGAATTAAATCTAGTAATTTTTTCTAATCTTCGTTTGCGCGTGGGTGACAATGTTCATAAATATTCATTATTTCCGCCATGTTAACCTTGGTATACAACTGGGTGGTGGATAATGACGAATGCCCTAATAATTCTTGCAAACTGCGTAAATCTGCGCCATCCGCCAATAATGCCGTTGCAAAAGTATGACGCAATGCGTGCGGTGTCACATAATCGGGTAATTGCAGGTAATATCGCAGTTTTTCAATAACTTTTTCCGCCATACGTGCCGACATAGGCAATCCACGAACACTACGAAATAAATTATCGTTTGGTTCATTCCCAAATGGGCGAATTGCAACATATTTTTCAATTGCGCGATATACCGCCGGCAACACCGGAACAACGCGTTCTTTGGACCCCTTGCCCACAATGCGTAATGTGGACGGCGCACCCGCGACATCGGCATTTTTAAGACCCAATGCTTCGGATATACGCAAACCGCACCCAAACAACAATGTTACCAACGCCCAATCGCGCGCGGCAATCCATGGTTCGTCATTGTCCAGTGATGCAATTGCGCCACGCATATCGGCAACATCTGATGCATCCAATGCCTTGGACAATTTTTTGGGAATTTTGGGTGATGACACGATACTAATCGCATCATTTTTAATATTTTTATATTTTGCCAGATATTTATAAAAACCGCGCAATGCCGACAATGCACGCGCCGTTGATTTGAACGCAAGCCCCCGTTTTTGCCGATCGGCAAGCCATGAACGAAATGTTAAAGTATCGGCGCGCGTAAAGTGTTCCAGTGTTAATTCTGCACCAACAAAATTGCCATAAAACCGACAGAAATCTTCCAAATCACCGCGATAGGCATCTGCCGTGGCATGCGAATACTTGCGCGCGCCAATTATGTATTCAATAAAATCGTCAATATATTCGTTCATTATTTGATTTCAAATATTGCCGACACACCAACCGATACTTCGGTATCTTTGCCTGTAATTGCGCCACCTGCATATGATTGTTCTGTGGCCATATCCATTGATGCCTTGGCCATACGGAAATTTGCCATTGGGCGAACATTATAGTTACCACCACTTGAATAAGATACCGCCAACATCTTGCCTGCGCGTTTCCCTGCGCCCGCCGCCAATGCATCTGCACGACTGCGTGCATTTTTAACCGCTGTTTCCAAACAAGATTCTACGATTGGTTGTAATGTTTCCGCCGATGTAAACATACGCAGATTGGAAACAAATACATCTGGTTGTCCGGCAAACTTGGTTAAAACTGTTTCAATTGTATCTATGCTGCTGGCCGATACATCCAGTGATATATTGGTTTCTATTCCAACAAATTCAGATTTTTGGGCTACGCGATTCCACTCGTTTTTCTCGTACGAATTAAATTCACTGGTTTGAACCTTAACATCCAATGTTTTAAGATATTCGTTCATTTCTGCGACCTTGGCGGATGCCAATTTCATAGATTTTGCGGCACTTTTATCAACGACCGATACCCGAATTGTAATTGCGGTCCGATCTTTTGGTGCAGATGTTAAACATTCACCCCCAACAGAGATAGTCCGTGGTTCTGCAAGGCGATTTACCGCACCCCACCCCAGTGCCAAACCACATAAACATATTGCCAAAATGCTGATTGTTTTTTCACTCATGATATTCCCCCTTTTGTTTTTGGCATTATACTATTTTTCACAAATAAAAAAAAGAAAAATCCGCCAACGGCGGATTTGTATAGGTATGTATTGTTTCCCAATATTAACGTGAATAAAATTCAACGACTAATTCAGGGAACATTTGAACCGGATATGGAACATCCGCAAATGCCGGAACACGTGTAAATGTTGCGACAAAGTTTGCGCTGTCCAGATTGATGTAATCTGGAACATTGCGTTCGCCCGATTCCAACGCCAAAACAACCAATGGCATTTGTTTCGCCTTTTCACCGACGGTGATAACATCGCCAGGTTTAACCTGGTATGATGCGATTTTTACGCGTTTATCATTAACATAAACGTGACCGTGGCTAATCAATTGGCGTGAAGAAAACACCGTTGGTGCAAATTTTGCACGATATACAACCGCGTCCAAACGACGTTCCAGCAAACCAATCAAGTTATCTGGGGTGTCGCCACGCATATTGTTTGCTTCCAAATAATATGCACGGAACTTCTTTTCACCGATGTTACCATAGTAACCTTTCAGCGTCTGTTTTGCACGCATCTGCTTTGCGTAATCGGTCATATTGCCGCCACGCGAAGTTGGACCATGCTGACCCGGTTTGTATTTACGTTTGTTAAACGGTGATTTTGCTTGGCCCCAAAGGTTTACACCCAAACGGCGACCAATTTTCAATTTGCGGGTACTACGTTTTGCCCCTGCTCTTGCCATAATTTAATCCTTTTGGTTTTTTTTAATTGTGCCAGACATTTGACAGAAACCTTATCGCTATCGGGACCAAAACGCACCAATGCTTAATCAGTTCTGAATTATCCAACGAAGGTCATACTATACCATTTATTCCGAAAAATCAAGCAGTTTTTATATTCTCATCCTATCTGACATACGCGGGATGCATACGAACCGGTACGCGTCCTCCCTCACTTAACAGTATATCACCATAGTTCAATAATTTTTCGGCACCGCCTTCGCCCAACATACGCACAGAACCCGATTTATCCCGTGTTTTGAACGCAACAACCGTTGGTAAATTCGCTTTGATTAAATTGCTGACGTTATCTTTTGACAAATCACGCGTTGCGATAATCATGTGAATACCTGTCGCACGCGATTTTTGCGCGATTTGCTGAATACAACTTTCAACTTCGCGGCGATTTTGCGCCATTAAATCGGACAATTCATCCACCATAACAATAATGTATGGCATATCTTTGTGTTTCTTTTGATATTCTTGGATGTTTTTAACCTTGGCCGCACGCAATTGCGCATAGCGTTCATTCATAATATCAACCACCTGTTCCAATGCGACCAACCCCTTTTCTGGTTTATTCACAACTGGTTTCAACAAGTATTGACTATTTTTATACTTCGCAAAATCGGTATTTTTGGAATCTA
>JAEEQU010000045.1 GCA_016285415.1 Alphaproteobacteria bacterium
TTTTCACTAACCACTAACACTAACCACTAAAAAAACGCCCAAGCGGGCGTTTTTTTAAACACGACGGACTTTCTTTGGTCTGCATCCGTTGTGCGGAATACGTGTTGTATCGGTAATGCTCTGCACAACCAGGCCGGCATTTGCCAAACCACGAACCGCAGATTCACGACCCTGGCCAATACCACGCATAAGGACATCAACCGTTTTCATCCCCATTTCGGCGACTTTCTTGCCGATGGCATCTGCAACAACGGTCGCGGCATATGGCGTAGATTTTTTGGCACCTTTGAAATTATTTGCGCCCGCGGTTGCCCATGTCAACACAGCCCCCGATTGGTCTGTGATTGTGATGCGTGTGTTATTGTTCGTGGCAACGATGTGTGCGATGCCATGAGATACTTTTTTTACAACTTTCTTTTTAGATTTTGAAACTGCCATTTTTGTTTTTTCCTTTTATTAGATGTCTTCAATTAACTATCGTGTTAATCTCTACCCAATTAAATTATTTACCCTTGACCGCAGAACCCGCGACGACGATACGTTTACCTTTACGTGTACGTGCGTTGGTCTGTGTACGCTGACCGCGAACGGGCAAACGGTTACGATGACGAATACCGCGATATGTTTTCAAATCTTGCAAACGTTTGATATTCATTGCAACTTCGCGACGAACGTCACCTTCTACCTTAAAGTTCTGTTCAATATAGTTTGAAATTTTAATAACATCTTCGTCGGTCAAATCTTTTGCGCGCAACCCATCTTTTAATTTCAGGGCCTTGCAGATTTGGTTGGCCCGTGTTGGTCCAATACCGTGAATATACTGCAGTGCGGCTTCAATACGTTTTTCCGCGGGGATGTTTACACCTGCTATACGTGCCATTTTTACTTTTCCTTTTTATTTTCCCTGGATAACCTGCCGATGACAAATCATCCTGACTTTATTAAACTTTTGCGAAATAATTTTATATAAATTATTACAAAAGTCAAACCTTGTTCCACACAACCAATTCAATTAGTTGCGGAAACGACCTTTCTTTGCGGCGGCGCCCATAACGCCATGATACTGTTTTGCCACCAGATAGGATTGAACCTGATTCATAGTATCCAAAACAACACCCGCAACGATTAAAACACTTGTTCCACCAATAACAAGTGGCATTCCAAAGTGTGTATTCAATATGATTGGAATCACACACACCACAATCAAATACAACACGCCGATTGCCGTAACCTTGGAAACCATAGAATCCAAGAACGAAATTGTCTGTTCACCTGGGCGGACGCCTGGGATATAACCACCGGCATTGCGCAGGTTATTACTGGTTTCTTCGGAATTAAACACAACGGCCGTTTGGAAATATGCAAAGAATGCAATCAAAATTGTGTACAAAATAATGTATGACCATGCACCATAGGTAAAGAATGCCATAATATTTTGAACGACCAAATTTTCACTCTGTGCGAAACGTTGAATAAATGCCGGCAACATCATAATAGATGATGCAAATACCGGTCCCATAACGCCCGACATGTTAACCTTAATTGGCAGATATGATGCATTGGTATTCACAACACCGTTCGCCATGACCTGACGTGGATACAAAATTTGAACCCGACGCTGTGCCATTTCAAAGAACGCGATAAGTGCGACAATTCCAATTACAAACGCAATAACCAATGCGATCATCGCTGGCGACATTTGACCAACCGAACCCAACGATACGATTTTCGCGACACCTTCGGGAACCTGGGCAATGATACCCGCAAAGATAAGCAGCGATGCGCCCTGCCCTATACCGCGTGCCGTAATCTGTTCGGCCAACCACATAACAAACACGGTTCCACCAACCAGCGCAATTATCGCCGATAATTCAAACGAAAAACCGGGATTAACCACCGCACGAATACCATTAACCGGTGCCATAGATTCCAGTCCGCGCACAACGGCCCAGCCCTGAACCACCGCCAACAACACCGCCAAATAACGTGTATATTGGTTAATTTTGATACGACCCGATTCGCCTTCTTTGCGCAAATCATTAAGTGATTTGCTGGTTGCCGTCAACAACTGCAACACGATGGATGCCGAAATGTATGGGAAAATGTTTAACGCCAACACCGACATACGCGACAGCGATCCGCCAGTGAACATATCAAACATGCCCATCATTCCACTGCCTTCACCTTGGAACAGATGCAGAACCGCCGATGCGTTAACCCCTGGCAATGGGATGAACGAACCAATACGATAGATAATCAACGCACCCAATGTGAACAGAATACGTTTCTGTAAATCGGTTAACTTGCCAAAATATTTTGAAAAGATTTTCATGCGTTGTTCTCTCTTGTTTTATCCCATATTATTTATTTTTGATGCTGCCACCGACTTTGGTAATTGCGGCTTCGGCTGCTTTTGACCATTTATCAGCAATAACATTAACTGCTGTTTTAATTTCACCCTTGGCCAAAACTTTCAACCCTGACATACGACGGTTGATAATTTTTGCATTCAACAACGAATCGATTGTGATTTCTTTCGCGGCATCAATTTTACCAGACGCGATAAACTTTTCGATATCACCAAGGTTGATTGTTACATAATGTTTCGCAAATGGATTTGTAAAACCAAATTTTGGGAAACGACGCAAGATTGGCATTTGACCACCTTGGAATGTCGCCTGTTTGCGTGAACCCGCACGTGCCTTTTGACCCTTGGTACCACGACCTGCGGTCTTACCATAACCAGACGCCATACCACGACCAACGCGTTTGATATCTTGACGTGCGCCTTTGTTATCCATCAATGCATTTAATTTCATTTCTTTTACTCCTATGAACTTATATAGTTCTGTTTCGCATACGGACAAGTGTCCGCATACTCGGTTTATTTATTTTTTATTCTTCTATCACACTAATCAAATGTGCAACTTTGGCAATCATACCACGAATCGCTGGTGTATCAGCAAATTCATGTGATTTACCAATACGGCCCAAACCCAATGTTGCCAAAACCTTGCGTTGTGATTCTGGACGACCAATAACACTTTTGATTTGTTTTACAATTATCTTTTTTGCCATAACAATCACCTTTTATTATTTGTCTTCAGCTGTTGTTTCTTCGGCCATCTTTTTACCATCACGACCCGCAACGATTTCTGCAACTGTTTTGCCACGACGCGCCGCAACAGTTTTTGGTGAATTCATTTTTGAAAACGCCAAGAACACTGCGCGAATCATATTGTTTGGATTGTTTGCGCCTTGGGATTTCACAACGACGTCTTGAACGCCAAGGCAATCAAACACCGCACGCAACGCACCCCCAGCAATGATACCAGTACCTGGAACCGCACTGCGCAAAACCAATTTACTTGCACCATATTTCACAGAAACATCATGGTGTAATGTGCGACCTTCTTTTAACGGAACGCGAATCATTTTTGCTTTTGCGGCCTTGGTTGCTTTCTGCACAGCGGCTTGAACTTCCAACGCTTTACCTTTACCAAATCCAACCTTCCCTGCTTTATCGCCAACGACGACCAATGCCGAGAAAGACATATTCTTACCGCCCTTAACTGTTTTAGAAACGCGGTTGACAGAAACAAGTTTATCTACCAAATTATCTGTCTGTAATTTTTTATCATCAAAACGTGCCATCTTATATACTCCGTATACTTACAATGTTGTTTTATATTCTGACGCCGCCCGCACGAATCGCTTCGCACAATGCTTTGACGCGACCATGATAGCGATACCCACCGCGATCAAAATAGCAATTATCCGTCAATTTCGCCTTGACCAAACGTTCTGCGAATGCCTTGCCGACCAATTCTGCACCGGCAACGTTCCAACCTTTGCCCTTGAAATCTTTTTCCTTGGACGACGCGGCACACAATGTGCGACCCTTTACGTCATCAATGGCCTGAATTTCAATATGACGACCACTGCGGAAAACCGACAGACGAATTTTGCCTGGATTTTTCTTTTTCAACGCAACGCGTGTAACCAATTTGCGTCTTTCTTCTGTAGATAAATGTTTCAACATTTGTTTTTCCTTTTTTTTCACATTTCCGTAACAGCGGAAATTATTTTTTAGTGATTCTTGGTACGGGCATTCCCCAATTTATTGCCTCTAAAACAATTCTGAACGTAATTCCAAAACATATCATGAACACTTGCTATGTGTACAATTGCTTGTAACGCTCTGGATTTAGAAAATGCAATACCATATTTTGAAGCCATGCCCAAATCCCCTTCATAGACCTATTATTTTTTCTTACCTTCTTTGTGACGAACTTTTTCGCCTTTATAGAAAATACCTTTGGCCTTGTACGGATCCATTTTGCGAATCTTATGAATTTTATCCGCAAACAAACCGACCGCACATTTATCATTACCACTGATGGTAAATTCTGTTGGTGTTTCCCCCATTGTTACGGTAATACCATCTGGGATTTCCATAACAACATCGTGTGAGAAACCAACAACCAATGTGAATTTCTTGCCACTGACAGACGCCTTGTAACCGACACCTTTCATATACATAGATTTTGAAAAGCCCTTTGTTACACCTTCAACAGCATTACGAACATTGCGTGTCATTGTTCCCCACATTGCACGTGATGCCTTATCTTCCGCATCTTTTGGTGTAACTGCGACATGGCCGTCTTCAATTTTAACTTCTACCAAACTGGCATTTTTTGTGTTCATTGGTACGGTCAATTCGCCCTTTGGCCCTTTGATGACCAATTTATCATCTGCGATAGATGCGACCACACCGTCACTTAACTTAACTGGATATTTTCCTGCACGAGACATAATTACATCCTTATTGCTATTAGATAACCTTGCACAAAACTTCACCGCCGACATTCATCAGACGCGCCTTGTGATCTGTCATAACACCTTGTGGTGTAGAAACGATTGCGATACCAAGTCCGTTTAACACGCGTGGCATCTTGGCAGATCCAGAATATACACGACGTCCAGGTTTGGACACCACGGATATTTCCTGAATTGCACCATTTCCACCGACATACTTTAACGTGACGACCAAATTAGAACGATGTTCGTCAATTTCTTGTTTTTTGAAATCTTCAATGAAACCTTCGTCCTTTAATACAGTCAAAACTGCGGCACGCAATTTGCTGTTTGGAACGGTTACTGTTTCTTTACCCGCGTTTTGACCGTTACGAATGCGGGCAACCATATCCCCAATCGGGTGTGATAATGACATCTTTTACTCCTATTTTGATGCGGATTATTCCGCGCCAATTAAACCGACTGCATTGTCCACAATCGGCAGTTTCTTTTACCAACTTGACTTGCGAACACCTGGCAATTTGCCTTCTGATGCCTGGGTTCTGACCTGTTGACGGCAAAGGCCGAACATACGTGAATACCCACGCGCACGTCCAGTGATAGAACAACGATTACGCAAACGTGTTGGATTAGAATTGCGTGGCAACTTTGCACGTTTCAGCATTGCTTCCTTACGTTCTTCGGGCGTAGAATTCACAGACATTTTTTCGTCCAATGCCGCCCATTTTTTGGCGTATTTCGCAACTAACTTTTCACGTCTTTTTTGTTTGTTTATTAACGCTAATTTAGCCATGTTTTGTCCCTTTATTATTTCAATACTAACGGCAGGCCGCTTTTTGTCAGCAATGCACGTGCTTCGTCATCTGTCTTTGCGGTTGTGGCAATTACGATATCCATACCGCGGATAGAATCAATTTTATCAATTGATATTTCTGGGAATATCAAATGTTCTTTGATACCGAACGCATAATTTCCACGACCATCAAATTTTGATTTTGACAATCCACGGAAATCCTTAACACGCGGCAATGCAACCGTAATCAGTTTATCCAAGAAATCATACATACGTTTACCACGCAGTGTAACCTTGGTTCCGATGGCCTGGCCTTCGCGCAAACGATACGTTGCAATAGATTTCTTTGCATGTGTAACGATTGGTTTTTGGGCCGCAATCGCCGTCAAATCTGCGACCGCTGCATCCAATTTCTTTTTATCAGATACCGCTTCGCCAACACCCATATTCAAAACAATCTTGGACAGTTTTGGAACCGCCAACGCATTTTTGTATCCAAATTCTTTGACCAATTCAGGTACAATTTCTTTTTCATAAATTTCACGCAATCTGCTTTGCATTTTTTTATCCTTTTATTTCCCGTAACAGCGGGAGAGTTTTTTACAATTCAACCCCAGATTTTTTCGCTACGCGAACTTTCTTGCCATCTGCGACCTTGTATCCGACGCGCGTTGGTTTTTTTGTTTTTGGATCAACCAATGCAACATTAGACACATGAATTGGTGCTTCGCGGTCAACGATATGACCTGGCTGTTCACGTGTTGGTTTTACATGCCATTTGTGACGATTCACACCGGCAACCACGACTCTGGATTCTGCTGGGCGCGCCTCAAGCACTTTACCTTTGACGCCTTTGTATTTTCCCGAAATTACTACGACTTCATCGTCTTTTTTAATTTTCATTTTCCACGCCTTTTATTTCGTAATTATTATAATACTTCCGGTGCCAAAGAAACAATCTTTTGAACATCATATTTACGACGCACTTCACGCGCAATTGGCCCAAAGATACGTGTTCCAATCGGTTCAAAGTTGTTCTTGTTAATCAGAACGACCGCATTGTCGTCAAAGCGAATAATAGAACCATCCGGACGTTTAATTGGGAATTTTGTCCGAACAATAATCGCGCGTTGTACAGTTCCTTTTTGAACCTTACCACGTGGAATCGCTTCTTTGATGGCGACAACAATTTTATCACCAACGGTGGCATAGCGACGATGTGAACCGCCCAAAACCTTGATGCACATTGCTTTACGTGCACCACTGTTATCTGCAACCGTCATAACCGTTTCATTTTGAATCATAATCCTATCCTCATCCTGCACCCAGGGCCGTTCCCCAGATGCTTTGTTATGGAACCCGACTGATACATCCGTCCAAAGACCAATGCACCCTCAAAGGTTCCTGGGTTGATTTACTCGTTTATTTCAACATCGCTGTCTTTGGATACCCCGACCAAACCCTTGACAACCCAAGTTTTTGTTTTGGATATCGGGCGATGTTCTTCTATTGCCACGATGTCGCCAACTTTATATTTGTTTTCTTCATCGTGCGCCTTGTACTTTTTATTATGCTTCACGAATTTTCCGTACAGCGGATGACGAAAGCGGCGTTCTACTTCTACAACAACCGTTTTATCATTTGCGGTACTTCTAACCGTTCCTTGCAGTATACGTCTTGGCATAACATTATCCCTTATATACTTTTTTGTTCACTTTTGCCTAACTGGTATATGATAACCAATTTTTTGGAAATCTCAACCAAAAAAGGCACTTTTTTTAATCCGCAGCGTTCAATGCCGTTTTAACACGTGCAATTTCACGACGGGTTTTGCGCAACACATGTGTCTTTGGCAATTGACCCGCGGCAAGTTGAAAACGTTGATTCATTTGTGTTTTCTTTAAATCAACCAACTTGCTCTGCAATTCTTCTTTCTTCAAAGATTCTTTTTTTTCAGCCATCTTTTATACCTTTTATCGTCCAAAATTAGTTAACTTTACGTTCAACAATTTTTGTCTTGACCGGCAATTTGGCGGCGGCCAATGCGAATGCTTCCATTGCGACATCTGGTTTAACACCGTCCAATTCAAACATGATACGACCCGGTTTTACACGACAAATCCAGTATTCAACGGCACCCTTACCTTTACCCATACGAACCTGAGCAGGTTTAACGGTAACAGGAACATCCGGAAATCCACGAATCCAAAGTTTACCCATCCTTCTCATCCGACGTGTAATTGCACACCGGGCGCCTTCTATCC